>JANXOQ010000392.1 GCA_025357775.1 Ferruginibacter sp.
GCAATATTCCATTGCGTAGCCAAGTGTAGTTATTAATGGTAGAACCATTTACAGTTGCATTTGCAGTAAGTGTAAAATTGGTAGTGTCGCAAGCATTATTATTGTAGGTAATGCTAAGCGTCGGTTTATCTTTTACTACTACATTAAAAAATGCAGTATCATTTGCACAACCCACACTACTTTTTGCTACATATTTTAAAGTATAGCTACCATAATTGGCATAAGTATAATTGGTATTATTTGGGTTTGTGGTAGCAGTAATTCCATCGCCGTAGGCAATATAATAACTAGTAATATTATCGTTTATAACACTTGCAGATGCTGTGATAGCAATGCTTTTACTACCACAATTGTTTATTGCACTTAGGGTTGCCGAAGGTTTGCTTACTACAGTTATTGTTTTATTTACAGTATCGCTTTTGCAGGTATTGCTTGCGGTGGCTATTACTTTGTAAATGTAAGTTCCTGTGGGTTGGTTGTCTGTAAGTTGGTTAATGGTTATTGGTTGATTAGTTCCATTGCGAAGCCAAGTGTAATTTGTAATAGTGCTTGCAGCAACGGAACTTGTAGCCGTAATAATATAACTACTGCCCAAGCACACACTATCCTTATTACTATTAACGGATAACGATACCACAGGTTTATCTTTAATTAAAATAGGTACAAAAGCAGTATCGCTTATACAACCAAAATGACTTTTGGTTACATGCTTTATAGTATAGCTACCAAAGGCAAGTGCGTTATATGCAAAACCTGCACCTGTGCCTACAAGTGTATTGCCCACATAATACTCTTGCACCGCTATGCTACCTGCGGCTATGTTTGCAGTGCTTGTAATATTTGCTAGCAGGCTACCGCAACTATTAATATAGCTAAACCCTGCTGTGGGCTTGGCTTTTAGCACTACTCTTTTTACAATAGTATCTTTTGCTACGCATGCAAGTGGGCTGCTTACTACAAGCCGTACATCAAAACTATCGTAACTAGCAAAGGTAAAACTTGGGCTTGCCGAAGTGCTAAAATTAGTATACGCCGTAGCTGCTGCAAGGGCAGGTTTGTAAGCATATTGGTAACTAATACTTGGATTGGTATTGAGCAAACTAGCATCGGTAAAAGCTACAGTAAGGTTGCTACAGGTGGAGGAAAAAGTGAAGTTGGCGGTGGGCTTGGGTGGCTTTACAATTACTTTTATACCTGCCCTGCCTGTGCCACATACGGTATCGCTAGTTACATTTAGGTTTACAAAAAAAGTATCTTGCCCAAGTGGATATACATGTGTAATAGTAGTGTAAGTAGTATCGCCATTGCAAAGTGGGCCAAGGGTACAACCTGCACCGCTTGGCACTACTTGTGTAGCACTATCGGCTATGGTACCACCAATAGGCGGCGGCTCACCCCACTTCCATTTAAAAGTAAGGTTGTTACCCTTTATATAGGTTTTAGCATTAAAAGTTACGGTACGGCAATCTGCAGCTACAGTGTAGTTTATTTGTACATTTTGCCCTGTAATGAGGTTGGCGTAGGAGTAAGGAAAGCGGCGTAGGGCATCATTTGGTAAAACTATAATACTATCTTGAAAATTACAGCCTGCTCCTAAATTATTGGGGGCATTGATTATACCTATTGATTTATCACCTGTACTTTGGTAAATTTTATTATCTGGACCAAGTTGTAAACCAGCGATTCCATTAATGTTTTTTACTTTATACAAACTGTTATTAATAGACGTAAAATCATAATTGGATAAGTCATATTGGGTTAGATTTACGGTAAATACATTGCTTGTATCAAAAATTTGAGTTATATACAATTCTTTGCTATTTGAGCTAAACTCTAATCCGTAACATTCTATAGTAGGAATTTTTATAGCATTATTTAAAATACCTGTTGCGTTATTAAATTGGTATAGTTCGAAATAATCTCTATAACAAGCTGCAATTAATTTGCCATTAGGACTTGCTTTAATATCGCCACCATTTAAAAGTGCTATATCATTGTCAATATTGTAACCAACGGTGCTGATAACAGGATTATTATTTTGAAAAGCTTGACAGGTAATTTTATAACTGTAAAAATGATTAGTCCAATCTCTGCATATCCACCAAATATCATTTCCATCAGCATTTGGTATTGCTACCATTTTTTCATTAGCAAAAAATTTAATAAACGTATTTTTATTTATTACATCACCTAAGCTTCCATTTAAACTCATATCAATTATTGAATAATAATATTTACAGGTGTCAGGTATACTAGGTGAAAGTGCTAAACCTTTTGAAGTAAATAAATAATATTTACTAGAGTCATTGATAAACGGAATTATCAAAGCGGTGTTTATACCAGCCTCTCCTCCTTGTAATCCAAAACCGTTAGGCATTAACTGGTTATTTTTATTCCATACTCTTTCGCCATCACTATAAAAAAGTAAGTTGCCATTTCTATCGCTTATCGAAGCAGTGCAGTAAGAACTACCAAATGGAGCTCCATTAGATATTTGCCCACCTGCTAAAAAAGATGGTGGAACAGAATTAAAAGTCAGTCCATTGAAATTATGAAATGTCCAGTTATTAAACTGCTGTGCAGTGCAAAATTTGCAGCTTAAAAAAATGAATAAAATAATATGTAAAATACGTTTTAACAATTTATTTTCAATTTGTGGATAAATATATTTGGAATGTATTGTAAATATACAAAAAAAAAAAAAACTACCTTTTGTAAAATTTATTAACAACTTTAAAACAAACCAAAATGAAAAGATTATCACTCACTGTTTATGCAACAGTATTTTTAGGCTGCTTTTTGGGAAAAGCACAAGCTACATTAACAGCAACAACTATTGGACCTGGTGCTACTATTACTACTGTTCCTATTGCAAATTTGTCCCAGTTTGAAATAAGGAATAAATTACTAACGCAAAACTTTTTCTCTGGTGCTGGTGTGCCACCAGCAGGACAGGAAACTGGTAATTTTGGTGCAAATGCAAAATGGAATAGTATGGGTAGTTTAAATGCAGGTACTCAATTACTAAATGGTTTTAGAAGCCAAACAAATGGTAGGGGTTTAACAATGGGTTTTAGTGTGCCTACAGGTGGGAGTGTTAGAAACCCTTTTATTCAATGGATTGGAAATGGAGCAGGTGTAAATGCAGGCAGTTTAGAATTTAGGTATGCACAAAACCCATCTGCACCAAATGGCGATACAGCTATTTTTGTAATGGCACCAACTTCAACTATTAGTACATTCCCTTTTAAAATACCATCTTTTAACTACGCAGATAGTAATGCCTTCATAGGGCAAAAACAAAGTGGTATATTTGGTAGCTTCGGTGTTGGAGATACTTGGAGTGCTACGGGGCAACTTAAAGTACTTAGCCCTGTAAACCTAACTAGTTATGGTGCAAGGCAGCAGTTTGCTGGTTACACTATAAATACTGCCTTGTTAAAGGATAGCACCACCAATATTACTAGTGGGGTATTAGATTATGGTGTAAATACAGGGGCTGGTGCAGGTAATGCACTTAATCAAAATTCTTTTAAGTTTAGAGTATTTACAGACCCAGCTGGTGCGGCAGTAAATCCTGTTACATTTCCCACAAACCTAAGTAAGCCGAGAAATGTATGGCAAAGCAGTGTGGCAGATGGAAATGTAATGCTAGGCAGACAAGATATTTTTTCTGTGGATGCAAGACCTTTTTATTTAAGTGTGTTTGATGGCTCACCAATAACACTCACACTTGATCAATTGCCAGTAAATAGAGCTGCTATTTATGCAACATCAAATACTGTAGATGAATTTGGAGTACAAGCTGGTAGATATGCGGCAGTATTTGGCGATTTAAGGTTTGCAACTCCCAATATATCGTTTACCAAATATGCAATACTAGGCATTGCAGAGTTAACCACAGTAAGAAATAACTGGGCTGGTTATTTCGTAGGTAATGTTGGATATACTGGAACACTTTCCCAAATAAGTGATAAAAAATTTAAAACTAAAATAACTGATGAAAGTAAGATATTGGAGAAATTAATGTTTTTGCAGCCAAAAAACTATTATTTTGATAGAGAAAAATACAAGGGCATGGCTTTTGGAGAAAAATTACAACATGGCTTAATTAGCCAAGAAGTAGAAAAAGTATTTCCAGAATTAATCGAAGAGGCAGAAGCTCCAGTAGCTGATAAAGTTGCCAAAACAGCTTCTACATCTTATAAAAGTATAAATTACAACGCATTTATACCAATGCTAATAAAAGGCTTACAGGAGCAACAAGCCCAAATACAAGATTTAAAAAATCAAATTGCTGTTAATAATACTTTGGTGCTTAGCAATAAAACTGCATTGCCAACTGAAATAGAAAATGTTGCATACAGCCTTAGCCAAAATGTACCAAATCCTTTTAGCGAAAAAACAACTATAAGTTACACAATACCTGCTGGCGTAAACAAAGCGGTACTTGCCATTTTTGACCTTACTGGCAAAATGATACAACAATACAACCTGCTACAAGGCAAAAACCAACTTACCATAAATGCTGGTACTCTACAAGCTGGTATGTACTTATACAGCATCATAGCCGAAGGGCAAGAGGTGGTAAGTAAGCGTATGGTACTAACGAAGTAAAATAGCATAGGGGATATAGAATGAAAATATGATTGTACTCATTAGCATAATCATATTTTCATATTTTAAAAATTAGTAACTGCTACTATAATATTCTTCAATAAAAAAATTAAAGACCACTAGAAAATCTACATTTCAAAATCCCACACAGATTTATATAATCCATGATCTTCTACATATACTAAAAACGCATCATAAAATTTATCTGCCGCTATGGTAGCACTATCGCCTATTACAAATAGTTTTTCTTTAGCCCTTGTAATAGCCACATTCATTCTTCTATAATCTTTCAAAAATCCTATATCCCCATCATCATTACTGCGTACAAGCGATAAAATAATTATTTCTTTTTCTTGCCCCTGAAAACTATCAATGGTGCTTATACGCAAGTTTACAGGAAGTAATTCTTTAGCAGCAGATACTTGGCCTGCGTATGGAGAAATAAAAGCACTAAGTGACGAATCAATTTTTTCTGTCTCCAATAACTTTAAAACAACTTGCAATTCTCCCTCGTTTTGTAAACTATTACCATCTTTTCCTCTTTCTTCGTTATAGCCAGAGCCTGCTGTATCTATAAAATAAATATGTTTGCCATTATTGCTTAGGTGGGTTGCAGTTTGCAAAAGTCCTTCATAAAAATAATTACTACTAAACCCTGCAATTGCAGCTCTCATTCTGTATTGTGTATTCAACAAAAAAACATTGCAAATCTTCTCAATACAAATTTCTAAAATAGATTTATTAAACCCAAGTTGCATGGCTTCATTGCTTAAAACTGTAGGGGGCAATTGTAAATGATCACCGGCCAATACAATCTTATCAGCCAAAGGAAAAATGCACCAAGCCAAAGGCTCTATACATTGCCCAGCCTCATCTATTACCAAGCTTTGAAAACCAATGTTTTTTATTTTAGCATCACAAAGTGCTATTGGTGTGCCCAATATTACATCTGCCTCCGCAAATAATTTTTCTTCATTGTACTGCTGTAGTTTTTTTATTTCTATTCTAATATTTTTTACTTCGCTAAATAATAAATTTCGCTGTTCTCTTTCTGCTTTGCCAAAATTTCGCTTGTATTTAAGCGCCATTTTTCTAAATTCCTCAGCTCTTATTTTTAAAACTTTTATTTCTTTTTGCTCACTACTATTCGCCATCCTACCTTCAGGAGTATGTGCAAAAATTTGTTCATCTACCTTACTCATATTTCCTACACGCAATACTTTAACTCCTCGCAGTATTAAACCTTTTGCAATATTATCTATAGCAGTATTACTTGGTGCAGCCACTAATACTTTTTCATCATTTTTTATAAGTTGAATGATGGCTTCAATAAGTGTGGTTGTTTTTCCTGTACCTGGGGGCCCATGCACAATTACAATATCCGTATTTTGTACTATTGCTTTTACTGCTTGTTGTTGGCTTTCATTTAAAAATTTATTTTTAAATGAAAGTATTATTTCGTCTTGTTCAATTTTACTTTGTGCTTTTTTCTCTGTTGCATGCAATTTCTCAAACAACGAAAACATTTCTTTTTTGTGTTGCAAATTTTGCACTGCAGTTTTCATAAGCAAAGTTGTACGCTGGTCTGGTGCTAATTTTATGCCTACGCCATTCTCTTCTATCCAATCAGGAAAATCAGGTGCAAATAATCTAAACGCACCCGCTTTCCCATCTTGATTAATAAGCACGCCTTTTATAGGGGCTTCTCCAGTAATAAAACATTCTATTGCGGCACCATCTTTAAATTGATTATGTTCTACAGCAAAGTTTAACCTAAAACTTATTTCAGGATAATCTGCATAGCCAAAACTTTTTTTGGTAACAGTAATAGGATGTAATGCAAGCCCCTCGGCTTTCAACGATTTTAAACTATGTTGTTCATCTAGCTGATACCTTTTTATTTGTTCTTTTTCTTCTAAGTTTATACAACTTATAAGTGTAGATATATGTGGGTGCATGTATACATAAATAAAAAAGTGTGAAAAGAATAAATTTCCCCTCACACTTTATAAATAATTTAATCTCATTTATTTTGTTATCACTTCTAGTTGGGAAGTGTTATAAATAACAATTTGCGGTTTCTCTTTGTGTAAAACAACTTTACCACTTACACAAATGTTTTTATCTTTCAATTCTATCTCAGGCAAATAGCCCATTTTTATTCTTACATCGTTGTATAAAACAATGGTTATTGGACTAGCGGGGTAAGCAGCACCCATATTTAAAAGAGTAGGTGCCCCATTAGATGTTTCAAAAAAATGACCACCAAATATTTTACCACAAATCTTTATACTATCGCCTATATGTTTGGCTGCATCTTCTGGTGTAAGTACCTGTGCATAATTGTTTTTAACAAAAAGTAAAACAAATGCTAATAGTAATATTTTTTTCATAATAATGTTTTAGTAAAAATAAACATATTGGCTAAATATTCATAAAAATTTTTCCATAAAAATAGACAAAATTAACAGGTTGCTTTTTTTGCATAAATCAATACCCTATTGATTTATAACAAATAATATTTTTTAAATACAATAGTAATAAATTGTCAAAGGGTATTTGTTCATAAAATACAAAAAAGTTATCCATATTATGTGCATTATGTACGTGGAAAACTTATTAAAATGCTACATGCTTTGCTCCCATTGCATTCAGCTTGTTTGTAAACATGCTGTGAAAAACTAATGTATTTTTTTATATAAAATGATTAGTAATATTGTTATCAAATAGTACAAAAACCATTTTTTGAGGATGTGAGATAATCGAGGCGAAACCCACAAGTACTTTTTGCAAACATAACATTTCTTAAAATTATATACATGAATATCGAACCGCTTTTGGCTGATAACAGCGACCGCTTTGTACTTTTCCCAATAAAGCACCAAGATATTTGGCAGATGTACAAACAAGCGGAAGCAAGTTTTTGGACAGCCGAAGAATTAGACCTTACTACCGATGTGCAAGATTGGGCCAATAAGCTAAATGACGATGAACGTTATTTTATAAAACATGTGTTAGCATTTTTTGCGGCAAGCGATGGAATCGTAAATGAAAACCTTGCAGTAAACTTTTTAAAAGAAGTACAATACCCAGAGGCCCGTTGTATGTATGGCTTTCAGGTAATGATTGAAAATATACACAGTGAAGCATATTCACTGTTGATAGATACATATATAAAAGATGTAGTAGAAAAAGATAGATTATTAAGAGCAATTGATACCATTGAATGTGTACAGAAAAAAGCAGAGTGGGCGCTTCGTTGGATAGATAAGGGTTCTTTTGCTGAAAGATTAATTGCATTTGCTGCTGTGGAAGGAATATTTTTCTCTGGTTCTTTCTGCTCCATTTTTTGGTTGAAAAAAAGAGGCTTAATGCCAGGGCTTGCTTTTGCAAATGAATTGATAAGTAGAGATGAAGGATTACATTGCGATTTTGCATGTATGCTTTACACACAACACCTAGAAAACCCATTACCAAAAGAAACAGTTACACAAATTATAAGAGACGCCGTAGAAATAGAAAAAGAATTTGTAACAAGTGCATTGCCTGTTGGCTTGATAGGTATGAACTCAAAATTGATGTGCGATTATATAGAGTTTGTAGCAGATCGTTTATTGGTTGCATTAGGTTGTAGCAAAATATATAATGCCATTAATCCATTCGATTTTATGGAATTAATTTCATTGCAAGGCAAAACAAATTTCTTTGAAAAGCGTGTAGGAGAATATCAAAAGAGTGGTGTGAAAGAAAATGCAAGTAAGGCGTTTAGTATGGATGAGGATTTTTAGGGAAGTATTGAGATGTTAGTATTGAGTATTGAGATAACTAAGTTCAATGGTTTATAACATAATCAATTTTTTAAATACTCAAAGATTATGCATAAATACAAAGATTTAAAAGTTTGGCAGAAAGCTGTTCAACTAACAAAATTGATTTATGAGCTAACAAGTGTTTTCCCTACAGAAGAAAAATTTGGATTGACAAATCAAATAAGAAGAGCAAGTGTTTCTATTCCCTCAAACATTGCAGAAGGAGCAGGCAGAAATAGCGATAAAGAATTTGTTCAATTTATTGCAATAGCAACAGGCTCTTGTTACGAAGTAGAGACTCAATTAATAATTGCAATAGAATTAAAATATTTAGAAAGTGCCGATAATGTTTTTAAGCTGATTGAAGAAATTCAAAAAATGCTTTTTACATTCTCAAATAAATTAAAAACAAATATTAAATAATAAAAACAACAATAATAAAACATCAAACATTGAAATAAAGTGGCGGTTTTAGTTATCTAAATACCAACATCTAAATACTAACATCTCAATATTCAAATCTCAATTAATAATAGAACATTAAATTAAAAAAATAGAGTTTCGATTTTAGTTATCTTAATACTAACATCTCAATACTCAAATCTTACAATATGCAAGTTATAAAGCGCAATGGCAAAAAAGAATCAGTACATTTTGATAAAGTAACATCAAGGGTTACAAGATTAAGTTATGGATTACAATTAAAATCGGAAGATATTATTGAAATATCTAAAAAAGTTATTTCAGGTATTTTTAACAATGTAACCACTACAGAGTTAGATAACCTAGCTGCAGAAACCGCTGCATCGTTTACTACAAAGCATCCTGATTTTGCAGTATTGGCTGCAAGAATAGCGGTGAGCAATTTGCATAAAAACACTAAAAAATTGTTTAGTGAAACAGCAGAAATAATGTATCACTACATTGACCCTAAAACAAATTCAGCTGCACCATTATTAGCAGATGATATTTATGAACTAATAAAAGATAATGCAGACGTATTGGATGCGGCTATAATTTATGAGAGAGATTATCATTTTGATTTTTTTGGTTTTAAAACATTGGAAAAATCTTACTTGCTAAAAGTAAATGGAAATATAGTAGAGCGGCCACAACACATGTTTATGCGTGTAGCACTAGGTATACACAAAACAGATGTAGATGCTGCTATTGAAACCTATAATTTAATGAGCGAAAAATGGTTCATTCATGCTACACCAACATTGTTTAATGCAGGTACACCAAAGCCACAAATGAGTAGTTGCTTTTTATTAAGCATGAAAGATGATAGCATAAATGGTATATACGATACATTAAAAGATTGTGCATTAATTTCTCAAAGTGCTGGTGGCATAGGGTTAAACATTCATAACGTTCGCAGTACGGGTAGTTATATAAAAGGTACCAATGGCACTAGCAATGGTATTGTACCAATGCTTAGAGTATTTAATGATACCGCTCGTTATGTAGACCAAGGTGGTGGAAAAAGAAAAGGAGCATTTTCTGTATATTTAGAGCCATGGCATGCAGATGTATTTGAGTTTTTAGAATTAAGAAAAAACCATGGCAAAGAAGAAATGCGTGCTAGAGATTTATTTTTAGCATTGTGGATTCCAGATTTATTTATGAAACGTGTAGAAGCTGATGCGGAGTGGAGTTTATTTTGCCCTAACGAAGCAAAAAACCTACACACTACACATGGTGCGGAGTTTGAAGCATTGTACACACAATATGAGCTAGAAGGAAAAGCTAAGAAAACAATACAAGCAAGAGATTTGTGGAATGCGGTATTAGAATCGCAAATAGAAACTGGTACACCTTATGTATTGTATAAAGATGCAGCTAATACAAAGAGTAACCAACAAAACCTTGGTACTATTCGTTGTAGCAATTTGTGTACAGAAATTATAGAATACAGCGATGAAAACGAAACAGCTGTTTGTAATTTGGCTTCGCTTTCTTTACCAAGGTTTGTAGAAGGCAAGAAATTTAATTTTGAAAAATTAATAGAAGTTACAAAAATTGTAACCCGTAATTTGAATAAAGTTATTGATGGTAATTACTACCCAATACCTGAAACAGAGCGTAGCAATACACGCCACCGACCTGTAGGGATAGGTGTACAAGGCTTGGCTGATGTATTTATGATGATGGGCTTGCCTTTTGAAAGTGAAATGGCTAAGCTATTAAATGTAAATATTTTTGAAACCATCTATTTTGCAGCTATGACAGCAAGTTGTGAATTGGCTAAAAAAGATGGCGCTTACCAAACATTTAAAGGCTCTCCATTAAGCCAAGGCAAGTTTCAGTTTGATTTGTGGAATGTAGCACCAACTGGTCGCTACGACTGGGCTGCACTAAGAGCAGACGTAATGGAGCATGGTGTAAGAAATTCTTTATTGCTTGCGCCAATGCCTACCGCTTCTACTTCACAAATATTGGGCAACAACGAATGTTTTGAACCATATACATCTAATATTTACAACCGTAGAGTATTAAGTGGAGAGTTTGCAGTAGTAAACAAGCATTTATTAAAAGACCTTGGTGCTCTAAACTTGTGGAACGATAATATGAAACAACGCATTATTGCTGCCAATGGTTCTGTGCAAAATATAGAAGAGATACCTGCTGATTTAAAAGAGATTTACAAAACAGTATGGGAGATAAAACAAAAAACGGTGATTGATATGAGTGCCGATAGAGGCGCATACATTTGTCAATCTCAATCATTAAACTTATTTGTAGAGCAGCCAAACTTTGGTAAGCTTTCATCTATGCATTTTTATACTTGGAAAAAAGGATTAAAAACCGGCATGTATTACTTGCGTACAAAAGCTGCAGCAGACGCTATTAAATTTACTGTAGATGCAGATGTATTAAATAAAACAAAAGATGATGCAGATGCGCTAGCACAAATTACTTGCTCATTAGATAATCCTGAAGGATGTGAAGCTTGTGGTTCATAAAAATTGATGTTAGGCACAATGCAACGACGAAACTTCAAAATCGAACATTTAGACAAATAGACCAAAAATATTTGTAATTTTGCCTTTTTGAAAATTATATGGCAAACGACAGAATGAAAGCAAAATATCTAAACCCATTTACAGACTTCGGATTTAAGAAAATCTTTGGAGAAGAAGCAAGTAAGCCTTTGCTTATTGACTTCTTGAATGCTTTATTGCCTCAAACTGACAAAATTGTTGAGTTAACATTTAAAAACAACGAACAACTTGGACAAACCGACCTCGATAGAAAAGCTATTTATGACATTTATTGTGAAAACGAAAAGGGTGAAAAATTTATAGTAGAATTACAGAAAGCAAAACAAAACTATTTCAAAGAAAGGACTATTTACTACTCAACGTTTCCAATTAGTGAACAAGCCGAAAAAGGAGAATGGAATTACAATTTAAAAGCAGTTTATTGTATTGGAATATTAGATTTTACTTTTGACGACTACGAAACAGAACCTGAAAAAAGCGAAGTTGTTCACACAATAAAACTTAAAAACCAAAACGGAAAAACGTTTTACGACAAACTGACTTTCATCTACCTTGAAATGCCCAATTTCAAACAGATAGAAAATAAACTTGAAACAAGGTTAGATAAATGGTTGTATTTCATAAAACATTTGGAAGACTTTCAAACAATTCCATCTATATTTTCAGACGAAGTTTTTAGTCAAGCTTTTGAGAAAGCAGAACTTGCAAAATTTGGACAAACCGAATTAGCAAATTATGAAAACAGTTTGAAAATTTACAGGGACTTGAAAGGTGTAATTGATACAGCTTTTGACGAAGGTAAACTTGAAAGAAGTATTGAAATGGCTAAGTTTATGAAGTTAGAAAACGAACCTATTGAAAAAATTAGTAAATATACAGGCTTGACCAAAGAAGAAATCGAAAAACTCTAAACTCAACTACACTGTGCCTAACATTGGGTTTGGCGTTATTGGGGCTTGACGTTGTTAACTTCGGCTGTAGTTCAATATCAGCTTCAGTTCCAGCTTGACGTTTTTCAATTTAGCTTTTAGTTGTTATCTTCAACTTTAGTTTTTCAATTAGGCTTTAGTTCTGGGCGGACGTTATTCAAATCCCCCAACAACGCCAAGCCCTATCCGTTGTATGCCATACGTTTGCAAAATTTCGAAAGAAAAAAATAGCAGTATTTAAGCATTTATGTTTTGTGTAATGCGACCGCAACTCATAAAAAACTTGAACTTTTAAACATTTTTTGTAAATTTGATCAAGCACCAAAATATGCGGACATTAAATGTATCTATATCAGATATTGAGTATAACAAGTTCGGTTTGAAAGAGGAAAAATTGACTTTTACAGATTTTATTGACCTAGTTAGTAAAGAATTGACACGTCAAAATCTTAGCAGGTGTTTAGAACTTGCAGACAAATACAGCATTTCCAAAATGACAATAGATGAAATTACGAACGAAGTAAAAGCGGTAAGAAGAAATGCAAAAAATCGTAATTGATACCAATGTAATTGTTTCCTCTCTTATTCAACGAGGTTATCCAAATCAAATTATTAAAGACCTTTTTATTGAACAAAAATTTCAACTTTGTGTTTCAGACGAATTATTGGCTGAATACTATGAAGTTTTAGCAAGACCTAAATTTTATAAATTCCAAGATTTTTTTTTCGAGCCGAAGCTTTACTTGTTGAGATAGAAGCTAAATCGAAAAAGTATTATCTGACCATAACGCTTGACCTTATTTCAGATGACGATGATAATATGATTTTGGAACTTGCAGACGAATGTTTGGCGGACTTTGTTATTACAGGTAACACAACAGACTTTATTTTCACAACCTACAAGTAGACTAAAATCGTAACACCTAAAGAATATTGGGATAATTACCAACCAGACTAAAACGCTTCCTGTTTTGTGCAATGCCAAAAAAGTTTATATTTTGTTCTTAATACCTATAAAAACCCACTTCATTTAGCTTAGTTGTCTCCTCATCGAAATTAATGGATATGTATATTTATTAGCTGTTTGTGCGTCAAAACCAAAAAAAGTGGAGTCTTCTGTATCCAAATTTTAGGAAAATCATGGAGTAAGTATAAAGTTTACACTGTAAGTGTACTATTTTCTTTGCAAATGTTATTTTAGTCTTTAGATTAAGTATAATGAAAAATTTTTGCCTAATAATTTTACC
>JANXOQ010000005.1 GCA_025357775.1 Ferruginibacter sp.
ACTATTTTTAAAATAATAAAACCTAAAAAACCAGCAATACAAGAAGCTAAAATTATACTAAGCTTTGCATTATTAATAATAATTTCATCAGTAAAAGCTAGTAAAGTAATAAATATTGACATGGTGAACCCAATACCCCCAAGTAAACCTGCTCCAACAATATGCCCCCAGTTTAAACCATTTGGTAACACGCAAATGCCAAGTGCTACAGCAATTATACAAAATAATAAAATGCCAATAACCTTACCTGCAACTAAGCCAAATAAAATACCCAAGCTATAAGGCGTAGTAAAAACAGTAGAAAAATTATTATTAAAAATAATAGCAGTATTGCATAATGCAAACAAAGGTAAAATAAAAAATGCTACAGGTTTATGCAATCTTTGTTGCAATACATAAGATGTGGAATAATGTTTTCCATCTCCAAAAGGAATTACAAAAGCTAATAATACACCAGCAATACTTGCATGCACACCAGTATGCAACATGCAATACCATATTGCAATGCCACCAATAATATATGGTATAAGATTATGAAATTTTAATCTGTTTAAAGTAAATAAAAATAACCAAATTATACCTACTAGCATTAAATAAAACCATGAAATAGTGCTTGTATAAAATATAGAAATAACTACAATAGCACCAATATCATCAATAACTGCCAAGGCTGTTAAAAAAATTTTTAAAGATGCGGGTACACGTTTGCCAACCAACGATAAAATACCTATTGCAAATGCAATATCTGTAGCCATAGGTATGCCAGCACCAGCTTTTGTAGCACTTTCATAATTAAAAATTATATATATCAAAGCAGGTACTATCATACCTCCAATAGCAGCAACCAATGGAAGTAAAGCATTTTTTACTTTTGATAATTCACCTAAGTAAATTTCTCTTTCGAGCTCAAGCCCAATAAGTAAAAAAAATATTGCCATTAGTCCTTCATTTACCCAATGTGTAAGTGTATTACCAGCTATGTTTACATGCAACAAAAAAAGATATTGTATATGAAAGCTACTATTGGCTAGCAATAATGAAAAAGCTATACAAGCCAATAAAAACATTGCACCAATTTTTTCACTATTAAAAAAATCTTTGTAGAGTTTTGTTAATCTCATTTACATTACTTCCATTTACAAGTGTAAATTAGGTTATTTTTACGCTAGCAAAATTTAAACAACACATTCATGAAAAGAAAATATTTACTTTCAATTATTTTTACTTTTTGGATTATAAATATGCAAGCTCAAACAGTTGCAGATTCACTTGCTAATTTTATAGCCGCTAATAAAAATAGAGCATCAATTTATTTTACAAAAAACGACACTGTACTGGCACACCAAAATGAAAATGTGATGATGCCATTAGCAAGTACAGTAAAAATATTGGTAGCAATTGAATTTGCAAAGCAAGCTGCTAATAAAGTAATTAATGAAAATGATTTTGTTGCGTTATCAGAATTAAACAGATATTATTTACCAAATACTGATGGAAATGCACACCCAAACTGGATTGTATACGAAAAAAGCAGAAAGCATATTGTAAAAGATAGTATAGCATTAATAAATGTAGCAAGGGGGATGATAATGTTTAGCAGTAATGCAAATACTGAATTTTTAATGGAAATATTAGGTTTAGATAATGTAAAAAATAATATACAGTTGATAGGGCTTCAAAACCATAGCCCAATATACCCACTAGTGGCTTCTCTATTTATGTATCAAAATCCAAAGGGCAAAAGTGAAAATTCTATTTTAAAAGGAATTAAAAAACTTAGCGCCGAAGAATATTGCAGGTTTATTTATGACATGCACAAAGCCCTTGCTTACGATACAGTTTTAAAATTAAAATTTAGACCACAAGATCTTACCATGAAAATGCAAAAAGCGTGGAGCGATAGATTACCAGCATCTACAACAAAAGATTACGTACATATTTGTAGAATATTAAATAACAGACAATTTTTTGATAGTGGCACTTATAAAATTTTATCGGATGTGTTAGAAACCTTAATGGAGAATACTTCTAATAAACAGTGGTTAAAGCATGCTGGTGCAAAAGGCGGTAGTACAGCATGGGTGCTTACAAAAGCCATTTATGCCACTACAAAAATCGGAGATAAAATAGAAATGGCATATTTTTTTAACGACCTAACTCAAGAAGAAAATAGTAAGCTACAAAAATGGATGAATGAATTTGAATTGGCTATTTTATCGAAACCAAATTTTAGAGAAAAAATGAAAACTATTATCAAATAAAAATATGGAACGTAGAAAATTCATTAAAAATACAACACTCACTTTAGGTGCATTGGCATTTTTAAATAAAAGTACTTTAGGAGCTTTTTTAGCAGACC
>JANXOQ010000007.1 GCA_025357775.1 Ferruginibacter sp.
ACTATTTTGTAATTTTTTTTATTGAGTAGCTCGAATAATATCCGCAAAAACCCCACTTGCTGTTACATCTGCTCCTGCTCCTGCTCCCTTTACTATTAATGGCTGTTTTGGATAACGGTTGGTGTAAAATAATACAATATTATCCTTGCCATACAAATGGTAAAAATCATGTTGAGAATTTATATGTTGTAATCCCACACTTGCTTTGTTTCCATTTTCATTTGGAGAGAAACTTGCTACGAATTTTAATTTATTACCCAAGCTAGCAGCCTCGTCATACAGCTTTTTAAAATATGCTTCCTCCTTTTCCATTTCTTCATAAAAATTTTCTACGCTCCCTTGCATACAACTTTCAGGTATAAAAGATTCATTAGCCACATCGTTCATTTCCATTTCTTCTCCTGTTTCTCTGGCCAGTATCATTATTTTTCTCATCACATCTTTTCCACTTAAGTCTAGCCTTGGGTCAGGCTCTGTATAGCCCTCTGCTTGTGCCTGTCTTACTACAGATGCAAATGATTTTTTTCCATCATAATTATTAAATACAAAATTGAGGGTACCACTTAATACTGCTGATATTTTATTTATTTTATCCCCACTGCTTATTAAGTCATTTAATGTGCCAATAATTGGTAAGCCAGCTCCTACATTTGTTTCAAAATAAAATTTAGCATTATGGGTATTTACAGATTGCTTTAGCGTTTTGTAATAATCATAACTTGACGAACATGCTATTTTATTACATGCCACAACGGCAATACTTTTTTGCAATAAATCGTTATATACTTTTGCCACTTCATGGCTTGCAGTAATATCTACAAAAATAGTATTCCGCATGTTTTTATATTTTATAGTTTGTATATATGCTTGCAAAGTACATACAGGTGCAGCTTTTAAAGCGTCTTGCCATTTATCTAAATCAATACCAGCATCATTTATTAAAGCAACTTTACTATTTGCAATACCAACAACTTTAATATTTAATCGTAATTTATCTTTTAAAAATGAAGCTTGTTGCTGTAGTTGTTCCAATAATTTACTACTTACATTACCTGCGCCCGCTATAAATAAGTGCACCTGTTTATAGGCTGTTTCAAAATAAGCTTCATGCAATACATTTACTGCTTTCACCACATCATGCACACTTATTACTGCCGAAATATTTCGCTCAGATGACCCCTGTGCAATAGCTCTAATATTAATACCATTATTGCCCAACGTATTAAACATTTTACCCGAAACACCTGTATGATTTTTCATTTGGTCGCCCACTAATGCTACAATTGCTAAATCATTTTCTACCAACAAAGGCTCTACAATACTCAGTCCTATTTCATAATTAAAAGTTTTATCTACTGCAAGTTTAGCTAAATCGGCATTTATAGTTTCTATCCCTACAGTAATGGAATGTTCCGATGAGCTTTGTGTAATAAATATTACATTTATTTTTTTATTGGCTAGCGCTTCAAACAATCTTTTAGAAAAACCAGGTATACCAACCATACCGCTTCCTTCAAGGCTAATGAGTGATAATTTATTGATGCTAGAAATACCAGTCATAACACCCTCACTTTTTGTTATTGAATTTTGTATAACCGTACCCACATCTTGCGGAGCAAAAGTATTTTTTATCCACACGGGAATATTTTTACTCATTACAGGTTGTATGGTAGGTGGGTAAATTACTTTTGCACCAAAGTGCGAAAGCTCCATAGCTTCTTGGTAGGAAATAATCGGTATCAATTTTACATTACTTACTATACGAGGGTCTGCAGTCATCATACCACTAACGTCTGTCCATATTTCTAGCACTGTTGCTTTTAAAGCTGCGGCTAAAATGGCTGCTGTATAATCAGAGCCACCTCTACCAAGTGTAGTGGTAACGTCATTTTTGTCAGCTGCTATAAAACCTGGCAATAAAAATAAATTACTTTTTTCTGTAGAAAAATATTCTTCTATTTTTTTATTTGTTTCTCCAAATTGTACTACTGCTGCTCCAAAATTAATATCAGTTACAATAAGTTCTTTTGCATCTTTCCAAGTGGTATGGGTTTGTTGTGCATTTAAACTAGCAGCAATAATTTGTGAAGAAAGCAGTTCTCCGTAGCTAACTATTTTATCTTTCATACGTGGAGAAAGTTCACCTAACAAATAAATACCATTGCAAATATCTTCTATTTGGTTGCATTGTTGTTTTACAAAACTGAGTAAGCTACTTTGTTGTACTATAGGTAACAATTCTTTTACAGCTGCTAAATGTCTCGCTTCTATTTGCACTAATACTTTTTTATATTCAATGTCATTGTTTACAGCTGTATTGGCTGCTAGCAATAATAAATCAGTAACACCGCCTAAGGCTGATACTACCACCAACGTTTTTTTTTCTCCAATTTTTGATTGTATAATTTTTACTACTTTATTTATATTTTCTGCCGATGCTACAGAACTCCCCCCAAATTTTAAGACTTGCATAAAAAAATTATTAATAAATTGTTATTGAAAAAATAGCCAAAGCCCAATGGATTATATAGAAAGTTGCAACCCTTAACGGGTTGTGCATGTAATTGTAATTACAAAAGGAGATATAATTATATTTTGAGATATTTTACTCATTGTAATAAAGATAGCATAAATATTTATCAAAAAAATATTATTAAAAAAAACAAATAAAAAAGGTAGTAAGTTTTTCAACATACTACCTTTTTATACATAAATATTTTTTAAAATTTTATTGCATCCCTTAATTTATCGTATTCTGCTGCTTTTTTTGTGTCTAGTTTTACTTCGTAATATGTTCTTAAAATCCCTAGCAATTCTCTGTAAGATGATTTTTCTCTTGTTGTCATTTTTTGTAATGCTTGGTAATGTTTTACTGATTTATCTGCATAAGGGAAAAGATCATCATACTTTAAATTGGCAGCAGTATTTAAATCTTTTTTCTTTTTTGTTTCAAGTGGTTTTGCTGGCTTTGAAATTTTTACAGTTATAGCTTCATTTGATAAAGCAACAGCTTGATTGTACAAATGTTTTGCTAACAATGAATTTGCTTCTATACCTTTATCGCTTGCTATAGCAGCTTTTGTAACAACAATTAATTTATCTGGATTTACTAATTTTTTATCTGCATCGGTAGTATTTGATGCGTGCAGCATGTTAAACATTTCTACTGCATAGTTAAAGCTAACTTCAAACTTTGTAGTATCCCTTGTATATACTTCATCAAGTTTTGCTAGTAAAACAGCTTTGTTCTTTTCTTTTAAAACTTTATCTAATTCATAGCCTTCCCAGTCAGTATTTTTTGGATATAACTTTTTTCCTTTAGCAATTATTTCATTAAAATTTGCATCATCTTTTTTATCATTATAGTAAGATGCTAGGTATAAATAAATACCTTCTTGGTCGGCACCAGCTACATTTGCATCTGCAATTCTTTTGTAAGAAGCAATACCAGCAGCAGTATCTTGAGATAAAAATGCAGCCTTACCAATATTTATAATTAAATTGGTATCTAGCTTGTTTAAATTAATTCCAGCAAACTTATATCCTTTTGCAAAAATGTATTGCTCAATTTCTTCTGCTTTTGAAAATGCTTTATAAGCCAATGGAAAATTTTTATCAGTTGCATTAAAAATATTTGCACCCATGTTATAAAACTCTCCAAATAAATCAAAATATGATTCATAATTTTCTGCCTTCATTCTTTCGTCTTTCTTATCTAGCTCTTGTGCTTTTTGAAAACTTTCGTAAGCAGTTTGTTTTAATGCAAAAGCGTCTGTAGCTGTAGTTTTTGGTTCTTTTGAAAAAGAATTATATACCCTTCCCTTGTAATAATGATTTACAGATTTAGTTGCATTTTTAGGGTCAGCAATTATTTTATCAATCATCGTTTTTGATTCCGCATATTTTTTAAAAATCATTAGTTTGTCTATATCATCTATTGATTGAGCATTTGATACAAATGTTTTGCTAAGGATTGTCAATAAAAAGAAAATTTTCTTCATAGTAAATTTATTTTTTTTTAGTGGTTAAAGTTATTTATTTAAACCGAAAATGGTTCATTATTTTCAATATTTTCATAAAATATGCCATAAATATAAAACAATGCTATAAAGATGTTAAACATTAATTTTACGATTATATTTTAAAAAACTAAAAAGGTGCAAAACTTTCTGCATAATATTAGGCCAGGAAATATACTTCATGAATTACAAAAAGTTTTTTTAAAGAATTACAATTTTAAAAGCATCTTATAAAATGATAAGTAAAGATACCATACAGCAAATACAAAGCCGCATAGATATTGTTGATATAATTGGCTCGTTTGTAAAGTTAAAGCGAAGAGGAGCTAATTATTTAGGGTTATGTCCTTTTCACAATGAAAAAGGGCCATCATTTACCGTATCGGGCGCTAAAGAAATATATAAATGCTTCGGCTGTGGCAAAAGTGGCAACACAATTAGCTTCTTGATGGAGCATGAGAAATATACTTATGCAGAAACACTTAGATGGCTTGCCAATAAATACAACATTGAAATTGAAGAAACAGAAGTAAGTCCTGAAGCTAAGTTTTACCAACAATCAGCAGATAGCTTATATGTAATAAATAATTTTGGGCAAAAGTTTTTTACAGAAGCACTGTTTGATACAGAGGAAGGACAAGATGTAGCATTGAGTTATTTAAAAGAGCGTGGTTTTAGAGAAGAAATTATTAAGAAATTTCAATTGGGATATAATCCAGCTGCAGGTGAAGCATTTTCAAAAGCTGCTATCTTGGCACAATACAATGCAGAGCTTTTACAAAAAAGTGGCTTGGTTGTAATGAGGGATGATAGGCTTAAGGATAATTATAGAGAAAGAATTATTTTTCCCATACACAACCAAAGTGGCAAAGTACTTGGCTTTGGTGCAAGGCTTATCAAAAAAAATGATAAAGCACCTAAATACATTAACACCCCAGAAAACGAAATTTATGTAAAAAGTAAAGTTTTATATGGATCTTATTTTGCAAGAATGGCAATAGATAAAGCGGATGAATGCCTGCTAGTAGAGGGTTATACTGATGTAGTGAGCCTGCACCAAGCAGGAGTAGAAAATGTAGTAGCTAGTGGCGGAACATCTCTTACAATAGACCAATTACGCTTAGTAAAAAAATATACTAACAACCTTACAATAATATATGATGGTGATGGTGCTGGTATAAAAGCTGCTGTGCGTGGGATGGATTTGGCTTTGGAAGAAGGCCTAAATGTGCGCCTAGTATTGATACCCGATAATGAAGACCCTGATAGTTATGTAAATAAAATTGGTGCATCTGCATTTATACAATTTGTAGAAAATAATAAGAAAGATTTCGTAATTTTTCAGCTAGGTTTATCACTACATGAAGCAGGAAATGATAGTGCCAAAAAATCTGCTATTGTAAATAAAATTGCAGAAACAATTTCAAAAATAACCAAAGCAGAGCATTTTACTAAGCGACAAGATTATGTAAAGCAAGTAGCAGAAATGCTAAAAATAGAAGAGGCTGGTTTAAATAATTTGGTGAATAAGTTTATAAGGGAGAAGGTACAAAAAGCAGAGAACAGTGGACAATTTGCAACTGGTAATGAAAAACTATTAGAAGCAGGGAAAGAAGAAGGGGAGGAAAATCTTGTAGACATTCTTTTTAATAAAGATGAAAACCAAGAGCGGGCAATAGTAAGAAGTTTGCTTGAATTTGGGATGAAAAAATGGGATGAAAATAACACAATAGCAGACTATATTTTTAAAGAGATGGATGCCAATGACCTTGAAAGTATGATTGAAAATAAGAATTTAATTACGATAATAAATTTGTATAAAACATGGTATAAGGAAGGTAAAAACCCTACTGACAAAGATTTTCTGTATTATGAAGATGCGAAGTTAAATAACTTGGTTATAAATTTAATGGATAGCCAAACTGAAATAAGTGTAAAATGGGTTGAAAAATTTGAAGCAAGGGTTTCCTCCAGAGAAGATTTGTTTAGAGAAGAAGTTATATCTACCCTTGGATATTTTAAATTAAGAAAACTTAAAAAATTGATAACACAAAATCAGCTAGAGATGGAAAAATCAACCAACGAAACTGACCAGTTTTTGTTTGTAAAAATACATATTGCATTAAAAGCAGAAGAACAAGCTTTGACAGATAAAATGGGTACAGTAATATTTAAATAAAATGAATAATACAAATAAAAAATCACTTATTATTACTTTAAAAATAGATGAGATATCACAAGCATTTTTTAATTCAAAAAGAAAACAGCACTATCCTGCTTATGCCAATTTTGTTAATGCACATATTACTTTGTTTCACAAATTACCTATTGATAATTTAATTGTACAAGACATTTTATTTGATTTGTGCAAAACAAATGTTTTTGAAATGCAGATAGTAGGCATAAAAATTATTAACAATTTTGTAGCATATGAAATTACTTCTTTCACACTACAAAACATACATGCTAAAATGCAAACAACATTTGCAAATATGATTAATGAAAAAGATAAAGAAAAATTATGGCCGCATATTACAATACAAAATAAAGCTACTTCCTACAAAGCACTCAAAACGCACAAAATATTATTAACAGATTTTGTGCCATTTAGCATTACAGCTTCGGGTATTACTTGTTGGTTTTATCAACAAAAAAAATGGACATGGCATGCTGATTA
>JANXOQ010000020.1 GCA_025357775.1 Ferruginibacter sp.
AAAAATAAGTAAAAATAATTTTTATAACCAAAAACTTAATTTTTAATTTTATCCATTGAAAAAAAGCAAGTTTATGGTTTTATCCCAATTATACTCTCAAATAAATTTGTATAATAATGCAAGCGCAAATAAATTTTGATAGCATAGCAACTGCCATCGATTATTTAAAAAATAACTTTCCTAACAAACCTACTTTAGAAGAAGCAGCAGTTTATGTAAATCTAAGCCCATTTCACTTTCAAAAAATGTTTAAAGAATGGGCTGGGGTAAGCCCGGAAAAATTTCTAGAATATATATCTATTTCCTATGCAAAAAGCTTGTTAAATGATAAACAATTAACTTTATTTGGTGCTGCTATCAATGTAGGTTTATCAAGCACAAACAGATTGCACAACCTTTTTGTAAGTATAGAAAGTATAACGCATAATGAATACAAAAATACTGGTGAAAATATAAATATTGAATATTGTTTTGCAATTACACATTTTGGCAAAGTAATAATAGCATCTACCCAAAAAGGAATATGCCATATTGCATTTATAAATGATGAAAAACAAGCTATATTTTTTTTGCAAAAAATATTTTCAAAATCTACATTGGTATTACTTAAAAATGCTCAACATGAAAAAGTAATAAAATTTTTTGAAAATAATCTAAACCCAAAAGATAAAATAAAACTACACCTAAAGGGAACAGCATTTCAATTAAAAATTTGGGAAACATTGCTTACAATACCAATGGGAAGGTTATCTACTTATGGTGCAATTGCAAAGGCAATACAAAACCCCAAAGCAGCAAGAGCCGTAGGTACAGCCATTGGCGACAATCCTATTGCATATTTAATACCATGCCATAGAGTTATACAAGCGTCGGGTATATTTGGTGGTTATATGTGGGGAGCAAAAAGAAAAGCGGCTATTATTGGGTGGGAAGCTGCAAAAATGAGTTAAATGTTGTAATCAATGATTTAAACAAAAAATAAGAAAAATATATCAACTTCCATTTCCAACGAAAAGCTTTTAAGAAATCTAAAATCATCATCCAAAATTAAAAAACTGAATGGATTTATTTAATGAAAATATTGGAGTAAATATTTTACCAATGGATGGAACAGTAATTTACGATGCATCAATACTTACGCAAAAAGTAGCCAATGATTTTACAAAAAAATTATTAGAAAATATAGATTGGAAAAATGATGTAGTAAAAATTTATGGAAAACAAATTATTACCAAACGTAAGGTAGCTTGGTATGCAAATGATGGTATTACTTACACATACTCAAACATTACAAAAATAGGGTTGCCTTGGACCAACGAATTATTACAAATAAAAAAAATTGCAGAAGATAAAACGGGGTTTACTTTTAACTCTTGCCTACTCAATTTATACCACGAAGGAAATGAAGGGATGGGCTGGCATAGCGATAATGAAAAGGAAATTGTAAAAAATAGTTGCATAGCTTCATTTAGTTTTGGTGCGGAAAGAAAATTTATGTTTAGGCATAATGTAACAAAAGAAACGATTGCTATTACCCTTGCAAATGGCAGCCTACTTTGTATGCTAGAAGAAACACAAACTCATTGGCAGCACCAGCTCCCTAAAACTACTAAAATAAAAACTCCTAGAATAAATCTTACATTTAGGGTAATGCATTAGCTTACTAAATCTCCCAAAATATAATTGTGTAATCTAAAATTAAAACCTCAATTGCTATAGTTCCAAATAAAATCCATTTCTACAAAATCGTTTTTTACTTTTTCAAATGCTTTGCAATAATTACCATTAGTAATTACTAAAATATTTGCTTGTACCAAACTATTATAATTAAGCACTTGCAATATTGTACTTTCAGAAAGTGGCACATTCATTTCTTTACATTCTACAATAATGTATGGCAAACTATTTTTGTAAATAACTATATCAAATCTTTTCTTTACGTCGCTCATTATTATTTGCTTTTCTACAGCAATAAGCGATGCAGGATATTTTAATACCTCAATTAAATATAATAAAAAATTTTGTCTTACCCATTCCTCTGGTGTTATCAAAAACCAACGCTTTCTAATTATACAAAAAATAATTTCCTTGTCATTTTCGGTTTTTATTGTTGGTTTTTGTGTAGGGTAAATAATTTTTATCATGGCAAATAAGTGGTTGTAAAAATAGGTTGTAAAATTGTTAATTTATTATGATAAAAAAGTTGTGTTTAAATGTAATACGCTAATAAAATATATTTTAAAAACATTTTTCGTATTTTTAATTGAATTATAAATTATGAAAACAAAAGAAGAAATTGTAGAAAACTGGCTACCACGCTACACTGGCAATGCCTTAGTAGATTTTGGTGAGTATATTTTGCTTACCAATTTTAGCAACTATGTAACCATGTTTGCAGAGTGGAACAAGGTAGAAGTAATAGGAAAAGATAGGCCAATGCAATGTGCAACAGCTAATAATATTACCATTATAAATTTTGGAATGGGTAGCCCAGGAGCAGCTACTATTATGGATTTGCTTACAGGCATAAAACCAAAAGCGGTACTTTTTTTAGGCAAATGCGGAGGTTTAAAAAAGCGTAATAAAATTGGTGACTTAATTTTACCCATAGCAGCTATAAGAGGAGAAGGAACAAGTAACGATTATTTTCCACCAGAAGTGCCTGCTATGCCTGCGTTTGCGCTGCAAAAAGCCATATCTACCACCATACGAGATTATGAAAAAGATTATTGGACAGGCACTTGCTATACCACCAACCGCCGTGTGTGGGAGCATGACGAAGTGTTTAAAGAATACCTCACTAAAGTGCGTGCTTATGCCATAGATATGGAAACCGCCACCATTTTTACCGTAGGGTTTTACAACAAAATACCTACAGGCGCATTGCTACTAGTTAGCGATAGCCCAATGGTGCCCGAAGGTGTAAAAACCGAAGCCAGCGACAAAGCAGTAACCACGCAGTTTGTAGAAGATCATCTTAAAATAGGAATTGATTCACTCAAACAATTAATAAACCGTGGGTTAACGGTAACGCATTTGCAGTTTTAATATTTTTAGTATATTATTTTTTGGAGAATGAACTAAGGAGCTATTATGAACATCAGTATCGGGCTATTCGCTTCAATCTTTTTTTCGTTCCTCAAAAAAGGATTTCCGCTGCTATCCCGTCTAGGCTCAGCTGTATATCTTTTTTCATCTTTTATAAAAGCGAGTGATTGTGCAATTAATTTTAGCTAAAATGATTTTGTAAATATTTTTAAATTTGATTTTAAATACAAATGCAACTACCCAACAACGATATAATTATTTACCAAAATACTGATGGCAATATCAAAATTGATGTTCGCTTAGAAGAAGAAACAGTTTGGCTAACTCAGGCACAAATGGCAGAATTATTTGGTAAGGGTAGAAGCACAATAACAGAGCATATTATAAATGTTTTTCAAGAAAAAGAATTAGATGAAACAGTGGTATGTCGGAATTTCCGACATACCACTCAGCATGGTGCTATTGAAGGTAAAACACAAGAAGTATCAGCAAAGTATTATAACCTAGACGTAGTCATTTCCGTAGGCTATCGAGTAAAATCTCCCCAAGGCACTCAATTTCGTATATGGGCAACGCAAAGGCTTAAAGAATATATTATAAAAGGATTTGCCCTTAACGACGACAGATTTAAAACTGGTAACTCAATGAATTATTTCAACGAGTTGCAAGATCGTTTAAGAGAAATACGCATTTCTGAACGTTTTTTTTACCAAAAAGTTAAAGATATTTATACAACTAGCATTGACTATGATGCAAAAGACGAAAAGACAAGAACTTTCTTTAAGATAATACAAAATAAATTACTTTGGGCAATAAGCGAACAAACCGCATCTGAATTAGTTTATAGAAGAACAAATGCAAATTTGCCATTATTGGGTATGCAATCTTTGGATAAAAAAAATAGTATTGCCATAAAAAAGGCAGACGTAAGTATTGCTAAAAATTATTTGAAAGAAGATGAAATAAAACTCCTTGGATTATTGGTAGAGCAATATCTTGCATTTGCAGAAACCATGGCACAGCAGCGTACGACTATGTATATGAAAGATTGGATACAAAGATTAGACAGCATACTACAGTTAAATGGCAGAGAATTATTAACACATGCAGGAAAGATATCCCATGATCAAGCTATTGAAAAATCGAATGATGAGTATAAAAAATATAAGGAAGCAAAAGTGCAAATAGAAAAAGAAGAAAGTTTGAAAGAAATAGAAATTGATTTAAAAAAATTGAAAGCGTTATAAAAATATTTTATACTACACCATGCTTCCACTCGTACAAATAAATAACCTACAAATATCTTTTGCCAAAGAAAATAATTCGGTACAAGCCGTAAAAAATATTTCTTTTGATATACCTCGTGGAAAAATAACTGCACTAATAGGAGAAAGTGGTTCAGGGAAATCAGTAACAGCATTATCGTTTATGCAATTGCTACCCAAGCAAGCAAAAATAGAAGGTGAAATGTTGTTTAGTGAAAATGGTATAAGCACACAAAATCTTGCCAATATTTCAGCAGATGAAATGCGCAAATTGCGTGGCAATAAGATTGCCATGATTTTTCAAGAACCAATGACATCACTTAACCCTGTGCATACCTGTGGTGCGCAGGTAATGGAATCGTTGATGTTGCACAAAGCAATATCAAAAAAACAAGCCAAAATAGAAACAATAGCCTTATTTACAAAAGTAGAATTACCTGTGCCTACGGAAATGGTAGATAGGTATCCACACCAAATAAGCGGTGGGCAAAAGCAACGAGTAATGATAGCTATGGCCATGAGCTGTAGCCCTGCATTGCTTATTGCAGATGAGCCTACCACCGCACTTGATGTGCGTGTGCAAAAAAATGTATTGCAACTATTAAAAAAACTGCAAGCAGAAAATGATATGGCTATTCTTTTTATAACGCATGACTTATCGTTGGTAGCTAATGTGGCAAATGAAATAGTGGTAATGTATAAAGGCGATATTGTAGAAAAAGGAAATGCAAAAATGGTATTGGAAAATCCGCAACACAATTATACAAAAGCATTATTAGCTTGCTTACCCACAGCTAAAAGCAAAGGGAAAAGGCTAGCGGTAATCAATGATTTTTTGGGAGATAAAAATGTAATTGTAAAAGAAGTACCAGCAAAGCAAATAATTACAGCATCAGATGAAGTGGTTTTAAAAGTAGAAAACCTAAAAGTATATTTCCCATATAAGACAAATATTTTTGGCAAAGTATTAGAGCATTATAAAGCAATAGATGATGTAAGTTTTGCCATTAAGAAAAATGAAACACTTGGCTTGGTGGGAGAGAGTGGCTGTGGTAAAACTACCTTGGGTAGAGCCATTTTAAACCTAGTGAAACCAACTAGTGGAAATATTTTTTTTGGCGGCAACAATATTGCCCAAGTATCTAAAGAGCAAATGCGCATTATCAGAAAAAATTTACAAATTGTTTTTCAAGACCCTTATGGTTCGCTTAACCCTAGGCTAAGTATTGGAGATGCAATTGTAGAACCAATGCACGTTCATAATTTAATAACATCAAAAAAAGAAAGAAAAGAAAAAGCCATTCATTTGCTAGAGCAAGTAAATATGTCAGCAGATATTTTTAACAGATACCCACATCAGTTTAGCGGAGGGCAGCGCCAGCGTATATGTATAGCCCGTGCACTTGCACTTAACCCTAATTTTTTAATATTTGATGAAAGTGTATCTGCGCTTGATGTGAGTGTGCAAGCTCAGGTTTTAAATTTAATTAATGATTTAAAAGCTGAGTATAATTTTACCTCTATTTTTATATCTCACAACTTATCGGTAATACATTATATAAGCGATAGAATAATGGTAATGAATAAAGGCAAAATTATTGAAAGCGGTACAGCTGATGAAATTATGTTTTCACCAAAAGAAAATTATACCAAAGAATTATTAGCTGCTGCAAGTTTTTAATTTTGGCGTCATAATATTAAAATTCTAACCCATTTTTTTGCATTACAAAATGAGTTATATAACTTTCTTAAAAAAGATTATTTCAACTTTATCAAACTGTTTTCTACCAAAGCAAATACATTGTCATCTGCTTCAGGTTTAATGCTATATGTACCAGTAAATTTTCCAAAGGCAGGTAGCACTGCATATGTTTTAGTAAAATAAAAACATGGCAATTTTATATTTTGCCTTCCTAGTCCTTGCATAAGTATGCTTGGGTGTATGTGACCACTAAAACAATATTTTATTTCTTGTTTTTCTACATCACATTTATCGTGTGCAAATATAAAATTATTTATTTCCATGGTTTTATAATGCAAAGTTATATCTGCTTTTTTATACCAACTTTTATTTAAAATATCATGGTTTCCCATTATTAAATGTATTTCTATATTAGGTATATCATTTCTCCATTTGTAAAATAGCTCATGTTCTTTATTTTGTTGGCTATGAAATAAATCTCCAACAATAATTAATTTTAATGGCTTAAAAAATTGAACAGCTGCTAATAACCTAAACAAATCTTCTTGCAGTACTGTTTGAGGTATTGGTATGCCCGCTTTACGAAAATGCCCACTCTTACCCAAGTGCAGGTCAGATAATATTAATGCGTTTTCTTCTTCCCAAAAAATAGTGCGATTGGGAGAAAGTAAAAAAGTATTGCTTAGTATGATGTGTGGTATTAATAAAGACATAAACGCAAAAGTATTATTTAATATTTCTTAAATAATTTTTGCTTTAGCTATTTGTTGTTTAAGTTGTTGTTTAAAAAATATATCAGGCAACATATAAGTTAGAAAAGTATTACACTAAATTGGTAATTTAATGGCTAATTCTAATTCGTGAATTGGTTTTTGTACGACTATTCATAATTTGAAATACAGTACCAATTTTTGCAAATTTTTAAATATTAATTTTAGCTTATTTTAATCTAAATCTATTAACCACATCTGACCATAAACAGCGCAACTTGGAAGTACAATGGTTATCAATTTATATGTAAAAATAAAAATCGCCAATTGCTATTTCATTATTTCGCTACTACAGATAATGTATTTTTTTCACCATTAGCTTTGGATATTATAACTTGGTATTTACCCGCTGCAAGATTATTTATTTTAATGTTCTTTCTTACTTTATTGCTTGTTATTTGAACTTGCTCTAATGCTACTGTTTGCCCTGCATTGCTTATTACTTTTATGCTATAAGTACCTTTTGGTTGGTTATTAAAATGCAAATTAATGTTGCCTTCTTGTATAGGGTTAGGGTATAT
>JANXOQ010000031.1 GCA_025357775.1 Ferruginibacter sp.
GTACTTAGATGAGTATTGTTACAGGTTTAATAGAATAAAATCATTCGAAAGTATTTTCCATAATATTACTTGTAGAATGATTAAACATAAACCTGTTTATTTAACACAATTAAAAATGGAGTAAGTAAATGCCTACTTCAACTATTTAATTCTATAAATACTGAATTATTTAATGAAGGTAGTAATTTTTTTAAAAAATTTTACAAACATAGTTTCAGATGCTACCCGTTTTCCAACAAAATATTTTACCAAGTACTTCATCTACCATCATAACTGCTGTATGACCATATTTAAAACAACCTATCCATCTTGGCGCAAAATTGGGTGATGCAAAATTTGGATTATATACAATCTTCTAAAATATTTGTTAGATTGAATTTATTGAAGATGAGTTTCTATAAAGGCATCGAATTCGACAAGTATGTATGCCCACAAAAACAGGTGCAAACTACTTTTTACTTTATAGAATACTTTATAAATTTTAAAATTAACCAAACTTTATTCATACACATCCTCTATCAAAAAATACTCTACCAATTTATCTTTTAACATAGTTATAGAAAGCACATCAAATTGTATACGTTGCCATTGTGGGTATTGGTATAAAAATTCTTCAGAAGCATTTATTAAGTTCTGTATTTTTTTTGGCGATATTTTATCTTCTGGGTGTCCATATTGTAAAGTAGTAATAGCTTTTACTTCTATAAAATGAAGCATATTATTTTTACTAGCTATTACATCTACTTCTAAATTTTTGTGCCGCCAGTTTGTATGTAAAATAGTATATTCTCTTTCTTCAAACCAATCCAAAGCAAGTGCTTCACCTATTTTTCCTGTATCGTTATGTGTTGCCAATCTAATTTTTTTAATTACCCTAAACCTTCAGTTTTTTGAATCTTGAACTTTCAACTTTTCTCATATCCTTCATCAACCAATAAATCTTTTCCATCAGCAGCAGCGGTTGCTAGTTCATCACATTTATTATTGTAAGGATTATCAGCATGCCCTTTTACCCATACAATTTTTAAGGTAAATTCTTTTGCAAGTTCAAAATATCGTCGCCATAAGTCTGGGTTTTTTTTACCTCCCTTAAAATTTGTTTTTATCCAAGTATTTACCCAGCCTTTGCTTATGCTATCTACCACATATTTACTATCGCTGTAAATAGTTACAGGGATTTCTTTTTTAGTTATGGCTTCAAGCCCTGCTATTACTGCCCACAATTCCATTCTATTATTAGTAGTATGTTTAAAGCCCTGAGACAATTCTTTTTTATGGTTTCCAAAAATAAGCAGTGTGCCGTAGCCGCCCGGTCCAGGATTACCACGGGCTGCACCATCTGTGTATAAAATAATTTCGTTCACAATGTTATTTTTTTTTAAATATTTTCTACAATTCAATTAAAAGGTTTTAAAAAATATTATTACTATATTTTTTAAATATCAATTGTTAGAAAGATATCTGTAAATATTTCTTGCATATCACACCAAAGCTCAGGATACTCTTTTTGGTTTTCATACATTAAGCCGTAAATTTTTTGATAAAAGATGTAACTTTTATTCAATTGTTCTAAATAATATTTACAATGTCTGTTATTTCCTGTCATGTTGCAATCTGAAGGTGGGCAGCATGGGTCAATACCACATGCACCACATACTTTACATTTACCATTTTCCAATTCATTGTTCCATAATTGTTCTTTCTCTTCTTTTGGCATATGTTACTCTATTTTTTTAATCTGTTTAAACCATATTCTTGAAATTCTTTCCGATTTTCTATAAATTATTTTATATTTTTCATTTATAAAAAGTTATGTAACTCTTTTAAATAAAATGTATAATTTGATTTCTTAATAAAATATATATGGTTTAGGGTTTATTATTTCTACACTTGAAAAATCCCCACCTTAAATTCCTCCATTTTTGGATTATTATTTGCCGAAGCAATTCCCTCACTTATTACTGTCCTTGTTTCGGCTGGGTCTATAATAGCATCTACCCACAGCCTTGCAGCAGCATAATGCGCTTTTGTTTGCGATAAATATTTGTCTGTAATTTTTGCTAAAATATTCTTTTCTTCTTCGGCAGATACTTCTTGTCCTTTTGCTTTCATGCCCGCTATCTGTATTTGAAGCATTGTTTTAGCAGCTTGCTCACCACCCATTACCGCTATTTTTGCGCCTGGCCATGCATAAATAAAACGTGGGTCATACGCCTTGCCACACATGGCGTAGTTGCCTGCCCCATAAGAGTTTCCGGTAATAATAGTTATTTTTGGCACAACAGAATTAGCAACTGCATTTACCAATTTTGCGCCATCTTTTATTATACCACTATGCTCACTGCGGCTGCCTACCATAAAGCCCGTTACATCTTGCAAAAACACCAATGGTATTTTTTTCTGATTACAATTCATAATAAAACGAGCAGCTTTATCCGCACTATCATTGTATATAACGCCGCCCATTTGTAATTCACCTTTCTTATTTTTTATAACAAGGCGGTTGTTGGCTACAATGCCCACTGCCCAGCCATCTACACGGGCATATCCGCATACAATGGTGCGTCCATAATCTTGTTTAAATTCATCAAAACTATTGGCATCTACAATTGTATTTATTACTTCAAGTACATTGTATGGTTTGCTATTATCTGCAGATAAAATGCCATAAATTTCTTCCATTTTTTTTGATGGAAGCAGAGGAGCTATTCTATTAAAACCTGCATCTGCTTTTTTACCTAGTTTGCTTATGATGCTTTTTACTCTGTCCAAACATTCTTCTTCTGTTTTAAATTTATAATCTGCTACACCACTTATTTCATTGTGCATGGCAGCACCACCAAGATTCTCTGCATCAGTATCTTCGCCTACAGCAGCTTTTACTAAATAAGGGCCTGCTAAAAATATAGACCCTGCACCTTCTACCATCAGCGTTTCATCGCTCATTATGGGTAGGTATGCACCGCCTGCTACACATGCACCTGTAACGGCTGCTATTTGTGTAATGCCCATGGCACTCATCTTTGCATTGTTTCTAAATATTCTACCAAAATGTTCTTTATCAGGAAAAATTTCATCTTGCATAGGTAAAAAAACGCCTGCACTATCTACTATATAAATTACGGGTAAATGATTTTCCATGGCAATTTCTTGCATTCGCAAATTCTTTTTACCAGTAATAGGAAACCATGCACCAGCTTTTACCGTTTGGTCGTTTGCAATAATTACACACTGCCTGCCACTTACATAGCCAATGCCACTTACCGTACCACCTGCTGGGCAACCTCCATATTCTTCATACATACCAAAGCCTGCAAAAGCACCAATTTCTACAAATGGTTTATCAGCATCGCATAAGTAGGCTATACGCTCACGAGCTACTAATTTATTTTTTTCTTTTTGCTTGGCAATTGCTTTCTTACCACCACCTTCGTATATTTTTTCAAGTTGTTGTTTTATAACACCCCAAGCTAGTTTTTGTTCGTCTTCGTTTTTGTTAAATTGTATATTCATTTTTAGTATTATGTATTGAGTATTTAGACATTAAATTATTACACGAGAGACTGCAGACAATACACAGTGGATAAATCACTACTAAATTCAACTTGCATTTTTTATTTCCACCTTTCCACAATAAGGTCTTAGCCCCATTTTCCTCAGTAACCTTGTTCTAAAATTATATTATTTCCATCAGCCAATAACCAATTATAACCTTGTGTGAAAAAAATATCTTGTGTATCATCAAAATCATCAACCCTATAAAACATTGCGGTTGATTTTAAGGCTAATTCCGTAATCATTACGTCTAGCACTACAATTCTATCTTCTACATTTTTTGTAAATATAAAAAGCTTGCCCTTTAACCTTGCATAGTAATCGCTTAAATAGTTTGCGATTTCTGAGGATACGCTATAGTCTAAAAAATAAAGTGCAGTTTTGTTAATTTTGTCAGGCTGTTGTAAAGCCATTTTTAGTGCAATTATTGCACCATCGTTTACGCCATAAAATAAATATTTTTTTGTAAATAAACTTGGTTGCTCTTTTTTAAGAGAATCGAAAATATAATTTTGTAAATAACTTACTAGCGTTTTAATTTTATTATTAGAAATTATTTCTTCTTTAAAAGAAAAAATAATTTTTACTTTATTATTTGTGGGAACATCACTTGTATTTTCAATTAAATTTTTATACGAGCTATCTTTTTTTTGAGAAAGATAAAAAATTGTATTGCTTGCAATATCATTTACAGCAGATTTTATTATTTCTATATCTACCAAAATATTAGTACTATCATCATCAATTAATATTTTTTGTAAAACTACATTAGTTGCTTGCGAAAAAGATTTTGTGGAAGCAATTAAAAATATTATTAAAAATAAAACTCTCATTATAAATTATTTTCTGTTAAATATTTTATTACCTCGCCATGCAAACCATCACTCAGCGGTACTCCTGGCAATCTCAAATTATTTTGTATTATCTTTTTTTCTGCTAAAAATGCTTTTATACCAGCGGGATTGTTTTCTGCAAATAATAAACGATATACTTCTAACAACTGGTTATTAATTTTTACAGCTTCAGCAAAATTATTTGCCAAGCCATCATTTACCATTGTTGAAAAAGCTTTTGGAAATGCATTTGCCACTACACTTATTACTCCATCAATACCACAAGCAAGTTCTGGTAGTACCAAATCGTCGTCACCACTTGTTACTAAAAAATTAGCAGGTCTATTTTTTAATATTTGTATTACTTGTTGTATATCGTTTCCAGCTTCTTTTATGCCTGCAATGTTTTCTATGGTTGCTAATCGTAGAGTTGTTTCTGCTGTCATATTTCTACCAGTTCGCCCTGGTACATTGTACAAAATAATAGGCTTAGGGCTAGCAGCTGCAAGTGCCTTGTAATGTTGAAAAATACCTTCTTGCGAAGGCTTGCTGTAATATGGGCTTGCACTTAATATTGCCACTGCTCCATCAAGTGGCAATGTTTCTAAATCGTTTATTACGCTTGCAGTATCATTACCCCCTACACCCACCACCAATGGTATACGCCCTGCTATTTGTTTATGTGTAAAATGTATGATGGCAATCTTTTCTCTTGTGGATAGTACTGGCGTTTCTCCTGTGGTACCAAGGGTTACAATATAATTTACGCCGCCATTTATTATATAATCTATAAGATTACCAAGTGAAGAATAATCAACTGAAAAATCATGTAAAAATGGAGTAACTATAGCAACACCTGTTCCTTTTAAAATATTACGTAAATTCATTAATATATAATTTACTTACGAAGGTAGTAAAAAGTATAAGGTTTATTTAATCGAAATTGGTAAAAATTTTAGTTTTAAAAAAATATTAAACAGCCATTAAACTAACTACTAGTTTAGCTTTTGTAATCTTTGGAGAATATAAATATTTTTTGTTTTCACTAAAAATAAATGAGTGTGTTCGATTTTTCTGATACAGCTGGGTAGCCTGTGCTTCTTACAATAAGACCTTTATTTTGAGCTAGCTAATTTCTTACATACTGTTCAACATGTATTATAATTGAGCTGTTTTCAACATTGCTATTTATACCATTTTCATGCCAACAAAGGTTTAGTGAAAACCCATTTTTACCCATATATGTGTGGCGATTTTTTTAACACTACCTTACCAGTGTGCTACGCAAGTTTTAAATAATAATTTGTGATGGTCAAAATCTATAACAAACAATCTTTTTTGCGAAGATGCTTTTGTAAAATCCACAATTTAAATAATTTGGTCTTTAGCTAATTGCTAGATGCTTTTAAGTAATAAAAACCCTACTCTGCTCTTAAAAAATGTTTGCTCTGATATACCTTGAATATTAAATTTTAAACTACTAAGTTGATTTGTACCTTTATTTGGAGTGTAAGGAATCTATTAATTAAATAAAATAATGATATTTTTTAATTTTTTGAAAATATTCTTCCCATTTATTTGCAATTAAAATAAAAATTTTTTTAGAAAACGATTTTGCACAGATAATTGTATATCATTTTGAAAACAGAAAATTTCTAACAAAAAAATATTATGAAGAAAAAAATTATCATTTCATTTACTTTATTTACAGTTTGTATAAATGCTATTGCGCAAAAAAGAGAAGCTAAAGAACAATCTGCAAGTGTGAGTATTGCCTTTGGCTCTAATCAATTTACGACTGCATTTAGTTATCGTTATTTGTGGAATTTTGGTAAAAAGAATCAACTGCAAATGGGTACAGGGCTTAGGCTAACAAACAATTTTGGAAAAAATAATTATTACATAACTGCACCTGCAAAGCTTACAAGCGGTAATACGGGGCCAGCGGTTTTATTTGCAGACCAGCTAAACCAAAATATAGACTCCGTTTTATTTTCAAAATCACAGACAAACGCATTAAATCTTACCCTAAATTTTGGATATAAAATAAATGATAAATGGAGTGTAGGGTTTGATATAGATGCAATAGGATTTAGTTTCGGTAGAAGCCAGCAAGGCACTTATATAGGGAATGCTGGTATTGTAGCTGCTGCAAATGCAAAGCCAACTGGGTTTAATTGGTTACTTATAAGCGATAATGATTTAGGCACTTTAAATAGTGAGTTTTTTGCACAATATAATATTAATAAAAAATGGAGTGCTAAGCTTGGTTTTCAATTTTTGTTTACAGAATATACAACGGACACTAATTTACAAACCACACCAGCAGGAGACAAGAATGGTAGATTTAGAAATAAAGTTGGACAAATATCTGTTGGTACTACTTATAAATTTTAAGAAAAATAAAAATAATTATATGAAATTTTTAAAAATAGCACTTGCATGTTTATTGTGTGTAAATGTATCAATGGCTCAATCTTTTACGGTTACTGATGAAGGAAGCAGAGCACATTTTGTTATAAAAAACTTTGGAATAAAAGTAGCTGGAGATTTTACAGGTGTGAAAGGTAAAATTGTATTTAATCCTGCATCTTTAGCCAATGCTAGATTTAATGTATCGGTAGATGCAAAAACTATTGATACTGATAACGGCAGTAGAGATGGACATTTAAGAAAAGAAGAATATTTTGCTGTAGATAAATTTACGACATTAAATTTTGTTAGTACAATAGTTACAGAAAGTAGCACCACTGGTCGTTTTTATATGGTAGGAAACTTGACAATAAAAGGCATAACCAAAACTGTAGAGTTTGGGTTTAGTGCTTCACCTATTGCAACTGGGTATTTATTTAATGGAGTATTTGAAATAAATAGAAGAGATTTTGCAGTAGGGGGCAACAGTAATATATTGGCTGATAAGTTAAAAATAACTTTAGATATAAACGCAAAAAAATAATTTATTATTTTAAATGAATGAAATTATTACCAATTTTTAGCTCTTTACATTCATCTAATATTTTACCAAAAGCTAGTAACTATTATTTTATAAACTATGCATTTACAACAAAAAATAGAACCCATTTTATTGCAATTGGTTAGTATTTTACAAAAATTAATTGATGAGTAAGATACTCAAAAATGTAGCCAACTTAATGGAAGTAGTATTGGCGGACATAAAAGACATGTGATAAACATTTTTCAATGTTTATTAGACGGCTATGAAACAGGCACTGTAAATTATGAATTAAGAAAAAGAGATATAGATAAGTTCAAGGAATTTTAATTATTTCTAAAAATGAAACCAATTAAAATTAAATCCATTTTTTGAATATTCTAAAGAAGGCATTGGAAATTTAAAAACATTTAATACGTTTAATAACATTTTTACACCACGTTTTTTTGTTTTTATTTTTGTTAAATCTATATCAGGAGATAGATACCATTGGCGATAGCGTTGTATATCAGGCCTATTAAAAGTTACATTCCCTAGTTTATTTTCTGCATAGTTATCTCTTGCACCAAACATACCTTCCGCTCCTGTACCTACTGCTACATTTAGCCAAAGAGGTATTTTACTTTTAGGAAAAAATGATTTTAGGTTTGCACTTAGCCAATATGTTTGTCCATTATAATCTTTTAGAAACCGCTCTGGCTCGCTTTTTCCAAATATTTCTGTGCTGCGTTTATTTAAACTTTGGTCATTGTAGCTCCGTTTATGAAAAGAAAATTTAAACTGAATCCTTTGTTCATCCCATGCTATTTCTTGTACTGTAAATATTCCACTCCCTATAATATTTGCTCCAAAATCTCCCCAGCTCCAACCCCAATCTGCACTAAAGCCATCTAGTGTTTCTATAATTGTTTGAAAAACGGCGCCACTTAAACCGCCTAATAAAATTCTTTTTTTTCTTGATATACCTGTCCACCGCCATACCTCGTAGCTGGCCTTGCTTTCAGCATATGCACTTAATGCATGTCCTATTTTATCTATTTGCAACCACTCCCCATTATCATTAAAACTGTGCATTTTACTTTTTGCAAAACCACTATACCATGCAGAGCTAAGCCCATACATTATAGCACCATAGCCCACCACATTTGCTATTGCTACTGCTTTTACTCTTTTTTTATTATATGGATATTGTAGAGCATTTGAATTAGATTTAATACTAACCAATTTCCCTTGCAGTTTAATACCAATACCCGTATCTATATTCTTTTTTATTTCAATTGAATCTTGAGCAAAGATTTTAATACATAAAAATATGCTTAAAAAAAAGATGAATAAAGATTTACAAGATGAAGTGGGTGACATAACGATGTTTGTTAGCTATTGAATGCTTGTTATAAAAAACAAAAATATGTGTAATATTATAATGAAATACGATTATTATATTTGTAAAGTTCTTAAAACTAAAACAATGCAAGAAATTATAACACAAAATGTGGAAAAATGGCTCAAGGGAAATTATGACGAAGCCACTAAAGAAGGAATAAAAAAATTACAAATGGAGGATGCAGATGGATTGGCTGATGCCTTTTACCGCAACCTTGAATTTGGCACTGGTGGGCTTAGAGGCATTATGGGTATTGGTACAAATCGAATAAATAAATACACTATTGGCATGGCTACACAAGGTTATGCCAATTATTTAAAGCAATGTTTTGGTAGTGATGTAAGAGTAGCAGTAGCGCATGATTGTAGAAACAATAGTCGAACTTTTGCAGAAATAACAACCAATGTTTTTGCTGCAAATGGTATAAAAGTATATTTGTTTGAAAGCCTAAGACCCACGCCAGAATTGAGTTATGCTATTAGGCATTACAAATGCCAAGGTGGTGTAGTATGTACTGCAAGCCATAACCCTAAGGAATACAATGGTTACAAAGCTTATTGGGATGATGGTGCACAAATGGTGCCACCGCATGATAAAAACGTAATTGTAGAAGTAGAAAAAATAGCTACTGTAGATGATGTGAAATGGAGCGGCGGGGAAGAAAATATTACCATAATTGGTAAGGAAACTGATGCAGCTTATTTGGAAATGGTAAAGGGTTTGAGTATTTATCCTGATGTATGTGCAGCGCAACATGATTTAAAAATTGTATATACACCAATACATGGCTCTGGTATTATGCTTGTGCCCGATGCACTAAAAATGTTTGGTTTTGATAATGTGCATATCGTTCAAGAGCAGGCTACGCCTGATGGTAATTTTCCTACTGTAAATTACCCTAACCCAGAAGAGCAAGAAACCATGAGCATGGGACTAGCTCTTGCAAAAAAGTTGGATGCAGATATTCTATTGGGTACAGATCCTGATGCAGATAGAGTAGGTATTGGCGTAAAAAATGATAAAGGAGAATGGATTTTGATGAATGGAAACCAAACGGCTTTGCTTGCATTTAATTATATAATAGAAGCTAGAAAAGCAAAGGGAATAGCACAGCCAAATGATATGGTGGTAAAAACAATTGTAACCACCGATATGATTGATGCCATAGCCAAACGCAATGGGGTAAGCTGTTACAACGTACTTACAGGTTTTAAATGGATAGCATCACTCATTAAAGAAAAAGAAGGCAAGGAGAATTATATTGTTGGTGGTGAGGAAAGTTTTGGTTTAATGATAGGTGATAAAATAAGAGATAAAGATGCGGTGAGTGCGGTAGCATTAATTTGTGAAATGGCGGCGTCTGAAAAAAATAAAGGACGTTCTTTATTTGAGAAATTGATAGACTTGTATGTGGAGTATGGTTTTTACAAAGAGCATTTGGTAAGCATTACTAAAAAAGGTATGAATGGTGTGGCAGATATTGCTGCTATGATGGAAAGGTATAGAAATTACCCACCACTACTATTAAATGGAATAGCTGTAAAAAATTTGATAGATTATGAATTGCAAAAAGGGAAGAATTTGCAAACAGGGGAGGAGTGGACAATTAATTTACCAAAAAGTAATGTGCTACAATTTGAACTTGTAGATGGTACAAAAATATCTGCAAGGCCAAGTGGTACAGAACCTAAAATTAAATTTTATTTTAGTGTAAATGAGCCATTAAAAGATGGTACAAAATTTTATGAAACGGAAAAAGTATTGGATGATAAAATAGCAGTCATAATTAAGGAAATGGGATTGTAAAAATAAGAAACTTAATTTTAAAATGCTTCGATATTATTCGAAGCATTTTTTATCTTACAACCTCAAATATGAAACTATACGACGATACTTACCGGCACAAAGGGCTACGAAAAAAGTTACTAGATGTACTTAGAGAAAAAGGCATTACAGATGAAAATGTATTGAATGCTATGAACAATATTCCACGCCATTTTTTTATGGATAGTGCATTGGATAATATTGCCTACGAAGACAGGGCATTTCCAATTTCTGATGGGCAAACAATTTCGCAACCATATACTGTGGCCTATCAAACACAACTACTACAAGTAAAACCAAACGAAAAAATTTTAGAAATAGGTACAGGAAGTATTTACCAAGCTACAATGCTGGCAGAGCTTGGTGCAAAGGTTTTTACCATTGAGCGTCAAAAAAATCTGTTTGACAAAACAAAAAATTATATTTTCAAAAGTAAATATACAAACCTTAAGTTTTTTTATGGAGATGGTTTTGAAGGCTTACCAACTTATGGTCCCTTCGATAAAATTATTATTACTGCCGCTGCACCTTTTATACCACCTAAGCTAATACAACAATTAAAAACGGGCGGATATATGGTAATACCTGTAAATGAAGGCGAGCACCAACGAATGAAACGTTTAACAAAAAATGATGACGGAACTTATAGCGAAGAAGTATTTGAAAATTTTAGTTTTGTGCCAATGTTGGGAGGGAAAGCAGCACCCTAAATCCTCCATAGTGGGACTTTAGTTCGTAACTATTGAGGGTTGAAGGGTACAATTTTGCAACGCAAAATTATCATACAACCTTCTTTCTCCAAAATTTAAAACTCCTTACCGTTTTCTAAGCAAAAAGATTGTTTTGAAAAATTAAAAAGGTTGATATAAACAATTGATAAATAGTAAATGGATAGTTATAAATTTCTAATGAATTTCCAGCCCAATCTTCTTCATCAATAAACTTGCATTCATATTTGTACAAACACCGTTTTTTAATTTATAATCAAAAAATAATTCTTCACCTTTTGTTTGTGCATCAAAATGATTGTTAAGAATATTTTTAGGATACTTCTCCTCTAAAGCTGCAAGGGCTACATCATGCGTAGCTAATATTGCAGCAGCATTTTGTTTTATTAGTTGGCGTATCAATGCATCTGAGCCTGTGTGGCGGTCTAGTGAGTTGGTGCCACGCAATATTTCATCAAGCAAAACAAATACTTTTTCACCTGCATTTATTTTTTCAATAACGGTTTTTAGTTTCTTTAATTCTGCATAAAAAGTGCTGGTACTTTCTTCTAAGTTATCGGCAATACGCATGCTGCTGAGCAGTTGTACTGGCGATATTTCAAACAGGCTTGCACATGTAGGAGCGCCTGCCATCGTAAGCACTACATTTATACCTATACTACGCAGGTAAGTACTTTTGCCAGCCATATTGCTACCTGTTACTAGCATTATTTCTCCTGCGCTATTTATATTTATAAAATTATTTACTCGTTTATTTTTATTTATTAGTGGGTGCCCTAATTCTTTTGCATTAATGTAAAAATGCTTCTCATGCAATGTAGGAAAGCACCACTCTGGGTTATTAAAATGTACATTGGCAAAACTATTTAGTGCTTCAAAAGTTGCAAGGGTATCAAACCAATGTTGCACATCTTCGTCATTTTCTTTTTTCCATTTTTCTAAAGCCAATGCTTGTTGTAAATTCCATTGTAAAAAAATATTTAGTGGAATAGAAATTACAATATTATACCGCAAATCCAATCTATCTAAAATCTTTTTTAAGCGTTTTATTTTTTCGGATGCATCTATATTTTTTGTTTTTAAATTTGTTTGTAGTTTTTGTAAAAACGGAGTACTAAATTCTTGATTTTCAATAGCAGCAATACTTTGAGAAAGAATATTTAAATCATTTACCATATTAGATAATTGATTATGCAGCGGTGCTATTACTTTGTTTATTTGAAATGCAACTGCAGAAAAAATAAACAATGCTCCATACCAAGTACCTTCTTTTATTACATCAAAAATATAGCATGCAGTAATGCTAAGTATAATTGCGGGTAATAAGTAGCGTAGCCATTGCCAATGCTTAAATTGAATAAATAAATTTGGATCTTTTAGCCAATTTACAATTTGCAATAAGGTACTTTTTTTAATGCTGCTATCTTTTCCTAATGCTTGTAAATTTTGCCTCCATGCTGGTATTTTTTTTAACTCTTTTATTGCAGTTTGTCTTTCTATAATTGTATTTTTTTCGGTAGGGTTAAGCAACCAATTGGCTAGTTTTTCCCCTCCAAGTTCTGATGTTGTTCTATTTAAAAATTGGTATAA
>JANXOQ010000116.1 GCA_025357775.1 Ferruginibacter sp.
GCTATTTATTTTAGCAAATGTATTGTAAATGCTAATATAATTAGCTTTTATTATGGGGTAAACAAGTGCCTACTTCAATAAAAATTTATTCTTTGCATATATATTCATTTACGTTATGAAATTAAGGCTTATGTTTATTAAAATCAATTTTCTCAGTGGAGTATTATCATTTAAAAGATTTATATGCAGCATTTGACAAATTATCAGATACTAAAAATCCGTCAAAAACTTAGTAAACTCCTTTTGTGCTTTCAAATCAAACCCTGCAAAATAACGCTGTGTAGTAGTTAAATTGCTATGCCCAAGGCTTTGGCTTGCAAACTCTAAAGGAGCGCCATTTTGAACTAAAATAGTGGCGAATGAATGTCGAGCGACATAAGTAGTTAAAGTAAGCTCAAACTCCAAATCTTCACCAATTTTTTTAATCCACTTATTTATTACTTTAATAAATTGTTGTACTTTTTGTTTAACCATTTTTGGTGTATCGACTGGGGTTATAATATTGAAAACAAAATTTTCTACTTCTAAATTTTTATTACCCCACTTTTTTATGATGGTATTTATTTTGTCATTTCTCAAGGCGACAATTTTTGAATTTGAATTACGATTTGAATTTTTTGTTTTTTGCCTTTCAAAAATTATTGTATCGGTATTTAAATCTTTCCATTTTAAGTTTGCAACATCCATAATATTAATTCCATTGCAGAGGTAGCTAAATATCCAGAAATCTCTAGCCATACCCATGTTGGTATTATCCCAAACATCATATTCGAAAATCTTCTTAATACTAGGCAAATCTAAAGCTTTCTTAATATTTTGGCTTGTTGGTATTTTATATTTTCTGCTACCAAAAGGATAGTTTTCTTTACTTAATAGCTTTTCTTCAATGGCAATATTTAAAACGGTTCTAAGACAACGCAAGTATATTCCAATGGTAGCTTTTGCCCTATTATCTTGCAGCATATACTTTTCATAATCCTGTAAAAAACTAATTGATATATCTTCTATGAGCAAATGAGATTTAAATTTTCGCAATGAAGTTAAAGCAGCTTGGTAGGAGGTAGCAGTACCAATTTGCGTATTATCGGATAATGCTTTTATCTTTTCTGCAAACAAATCCTTCAATAATATATTTACAGATGACTTTTGAAAAAAAATTGCTTCGAATTGAGTAAACGAGAAAGGTGTTATTTGATTGGCAGTTTTGTCAGCTTCTATTTCTATTTTAGCAATCTCATTTTTTATAGTTCTCAATTTCCCTTTTGCAGAAACGGAATTAAGCAAATTCCAGTCATTTTCAGAAAGACTGTACTGGGTGGCATAATATTTTCTTTTACCTTTAAACGTAATGCGAAGCTTTAATGGAATTGTATCATCGTTCTTTATACGCCTTGGGTCAGTAACCACCCTAATAGATACTCTTTCTGTTTTCATAATTAAGTATAAAGCTACATGATTTGATACATATTTTTTATATTTTTCTATATTTTACTATAATTTACTTTTGGCTATTGTTACTGAAAGTATTAATTTTATTGGACTATAATACGGAATAGATTTAATTGTTAGCATCTTGTTTTACTAATTATTTGACTACGAATCAAAAGGTTTTAGGTTTGAATCCTAACGCGGTCACCACACAGGACTTTTCAAGTTTATTCTTGAAAAGTCCTTTTTCGTTTTGGCTAAAACCCTTACTATTACTGCAAAGTAGCGTTAGTAGTTCACTTGGTTTTATGGTTTGATAAAAGTTTTAAAAGCAATTTTCAACATCAACTATTATCAAATTTTATCTTATAATTTTTTCAAGAATCGTACAAAATGCCAAAAACAAAGTATTTTACATTTTTTAGATAAACTTTTATTATATGCTCTACGCCAATAAAAAATCAGAACTATACAGCACATTATGTAAAAGCTGCGACGAACTTAGAGGCGGTATGGATGCAAGCCAATACAAAGATTATGTGTTGTTTTTATTATCTGTAAAATACATTTCGGATAAATATACCGATTTGGCTTTTGCACCTATAAAAGTAGAAAAATCGTATTCTTTTAATGCCATGCGACAGTTAAAAGGTACGCAGAAATTTTTTAAAGGGAATAGAAGGAGATGCTATTAATTTAATGCTTGCAGCCGCAGCTTTAAATTTTAAACGAGTCATGA
>JANXOQ010000119.1 GCA_025357775.1 Ferruginibacter sp.
GTATAATATTCCAAAGATTTTTCTAAACTTTTTAGCATATTCTGCACATTGTATTCATGCTTTGTATCGTAATAAACTTCTAACTCTATATCTCTAAATTTTTTCGTTGCTTTTTTTACATCAGCACTTAGGAAACTATAAAAGTTTAATGAAGGCGAATTAAGTTGGTAATTAAAATATTTTCTACCAGCACTATCCCAAGTTTTTATTAAATCGCCTGGGGCAATTGCAGTTTGATTTGGCGCAGTACACATGATAGTATTTACAGTTACATAATCTGCATTGGCACCATGTTGAGAAAATTGTCGCACTGCCATATTATTCGTATCCAAGGCTGGCGTCAATACTTTTTTAGGCAGCTTGTATTTTATACGTTTATTCTTATCGCTCATTTCGTAAGCTTCAGCATAACCCATATAAGGCAGTATGGTTTCTGTACTAAAAAACGAACCATTATTTGCAAATGATTTTGCATTAGCATCATCAGTAAAACCTTTTCGCACAATATAATTTTTGAATGTAAATACACTGCTATCGCCTACTTGCATTGGTATATTTAAGGTGTAAATTCTAAATGAACAATTATCATCACGCAGTTTCAATTTACTATTTGGCACATCTATTAAAAAGCTATCACTGTATTGAGGCAGTGTAAAATATATTTCGCTAATCGCTTCTTTGGATGTGTTTTTTACAAAACCCATAATGATAATATTTGCTTCTGCAGATTCTGGCTTTAAATCAATATTATATTGCATTTTTATAAAGGCAGGTTGGGCTTTATCTTGATACTTTTTATATTTTACTTCATAATCTTTATTAAAAATATCACCAGCATCTTCGCTAACTCTTTTATTTAAAACAGTAGTGTTGTAGTAAACAAAACTTGCACAACTTGTAAATAATAATATCAAAGTTGCTAGTATAATTTTGTTTTTACCAATTGCAAATTTGGCTTGTGCCCAACGATTTTTCATACTCGTTTCTCTACCTCGGGTAAAAAAAATATACGTTACAAAACCTAATAATGCACAAAATAAACTCCAATAAATAGCATACCAAGTACCGCCTTTTACAAACGGTGCGTAGCCATTCATATCGCTGTAAATAATACGTGGCATACTACCAAAGTTTACCATTTTTGTATTTATGTCTAATGCACTCCACATAAAACTATTTACAATTACAATAACTATAAATGCAAAATAAGCGATGTATCTATTATTGATTAAATAGTGCAACAGCAATGCCAATACACTAAAAAATGCAAATTGTAAAAAATCTACACCTAATACAGATATACAATATTGCTTCAAGCTATACTCATGAAACCCTTGTAAAGTCTGCATGATAATGCCCATTAATGCTGCACAAATCATTATGATAAATACCATACCCAACATTGCCATCAATTTAGAAAAAAATAATGTGCTAGTAGCAATTGGTGTAGCATCTTTTATTTCTGCCATTTTACTATCTCTATCTCTCCATACCAAATGCCCACTATAAAAAATAATTATCGCCATTTGAAACAAATTAAATGCACCTCTTGTGTGTTCAATTACGCTATAGGTAACAGGGTATTCTTTGGTGCCATACATCCCTTCGAACCAAATTAAATTACCCACTAAATTTACCAAACCTAGTAATAAAATAATAATAAATGTAGGATGCTTGATGATAGATTGCAACTCAAATTTTACCAAGCCAAAAAAACTTTTGAAACTAAAACCTGCTGTATGCGAAGGCGTAAATATTTGATTGCTAGCTGTAAAACTGCTTGGTGCTTCTTCAAAATTTATTTGTTTTTTTATAGATGTATTTTTTGTGGAAAAACTAAATTTGAAATACGAAAAAAGTAAAACAGCAAAACCAATTGACATCCAAATAATTCTGTTTAATAAAAAACTGCCTTGCAATGGTACAGCATGCGCATTTTTATCGGCTACTGTATAATATTTACTCATTAAAGATGTGGACATGCCACCTAATGGATCGGTAAGCATAGCAATCCATTCTTTATCCATATCGCTTGCAATTGTTTGCGATACTATGTATAGAAGCAATAATGCAATAGCGCCAACAAATGGCACTATTTGATTTTTGAATAAAATTGCCAATGAATATAATATACAAGCGAAGAAAAATAAATTGGGAATACCCATTGTGAAAATGCCAGATAAATGCCCTGAAAGCATTGTAGAGCCGTACCTCTCATCAATTGCCCAATGTTTTAAAAGCGCTAATAAATTGCCTAAACTTACTCCCAATATTGGAACCAAGGCAATTGTAAAACCACCAATAAATTTTCCAAAATAGTAATCGCTTTTTTTTACAGGACTGCTAAATACCAACTGGTACATATTAAATTGGTAATCACGCAATGCAGTAGCCGTCATAAATGCTGTAACCATTAGCAAATTTATCAGCGACATCCACAAGTATAAATTCTGAATTACGTAAGGTGCATTTTTATGCACAGCACCAATATCACCACCAATATTAATTTCATCACTAGCACTTGCACCAAATATCAGCAGTGTATTTACGCCAAGCAGTATCCATAGCATAGGACTTTTCGCCCATAATTTCCATTCGTATTTAATAAACTTCCACATCTTATTTTATCATTTAAAAATTTATATCAATTCATTGATTTTTGCAAAAAATAGATCTTCCAAATTTTCTTCCGCACGAGTAAAACCATTACCCAAATCTTCATTGCTATATGTATGAATCAATGTTTTACCTCCTACCAATTTATTGCTCATTACTTGATACGTTTTATTGTATTCTTCTAATTCTTTTTTATCAATTTGCTTTGACCACACTTTACCTTTTATAATATCCAAAGCATTATTTGTGCTGCCACTATACAATACTTTTCCTTTGTTCATCACAGCCATATTTTCACACAGCTCACGTACATCTTGTACAATGTGTGTACTCAAAATCACAATAGTATTTTCGCCAACTTCGCTTAGTATATTATAAAAACGATTTCTTTCACCAGGATCCAAACCAGCAGTTGGCTCGTCTACAATTACCAATTGCGGATTACCAATTAAGCATTGTGCAATGCCAAAACGCTGACGCATACCTCCGCTAAAACTACTCACCGCTTTTTTTCTGTCGTTGTATAAATTTACTTTTTGCAACAAATGACTTACCATATTACTGCGTTCACCAGTATTTATAAATCCTTTTAGCAATGCCATGTGGTTCAATAAATCTACGGCACTTGTACGAGGATATACACCAAATTCTTGTGGCAAATAGCCTAGCACTTTTCGCACAGCATCTTTGTTATTTAATATATCAATTTCATTCAAAGTAGCCGTGCCACTATCCGCATCTTGCAGTGTAGCTAATGTACGCATCAAGCTAGATTTACCTGCACCATTAGGCCCAAGCAAACCAAACATACCGTTGGTAATTGTAAGATTTACATTGTGCAAAGCATGTACACCATTTGAGTATTGCTTGTTAAGATTTGTAATTTGTAGTTGCATGTTGCAATAATAAAAAATGTATTTTAGACGCAATAATGCAAAATGATAAACGGCTGATTATGGTAGGCGAATGGCGGAGGAGAAAATAAAATTGAATATTAATAAACGTTATTAAATTTTATAGAACTTCAAATTTTTAAAAGTGCTACCAAATAAAGTAACATTATAATCATAACGATATAGCAAATAAATATTTTTTAAAATTCTTATTATTGCGTTTAATAAAAATTAGAAAAATTAGTGAATAAACTTTATTTCATTGGAATTAGCAATTTTAAGTTAAATATTTGCGAAAGCAGTTTTGCATTAGAAAAAAAAAATATTTCTTTTTGCAAATTATATATTGCATGTACTATTGATTTATATTTTGCTTGATTTCATTTAAAACACAAGAAAAATAAAAACAACTCAAATACTATGTGTTAGAAACCTCTAGGTTGAAATCAGTGACTGAAAGTAATTTCAGTTTGCTGTAAACAGCGTTGAAAATGCTAAACTCAACTCCATGTAAACTATTCATGAAAGGAATTCTGAATTAAATGAATATTTAATTGGTAAACACTAAACTACGTTTTCTAATATTTTGCAACTCCAAATTTATTTTAGATTTATAGAAACTAAAGCCCCGAACTAAAGTCCGTGGCTTGTACTAACTAACTGAGACCAGTAAAACAATTTTTAATTATATAAATGTTGAATTATTGTTTATTTACTATAATTTAGCAGCTTAATGCAACTATCCACCAAACATTTAATAGGCATTAAAGAACTTTCTAAGGAAGATATTATTCTAATTCTTCAAACTGCCAACAATTTTAAAGAAGTATTACAACGACCAGTAAAAAAAGTACCGTCTCTTAGGGATGTTACAATCGTAAATTTATTTTATGAAAACAGTACACGTACACGCATTTCTTTTGAGCTGGCCGAAAAAAGGTTAGGAGCAGATACCATAAATTTTTCTGCATCTTCCTCCTCTGCCGCAAAAGGAGAAACACTATTAGATACCGTAAATAATATTTTGAGCATGAAGGTAGATATGGTGGTGATGCGCCATGCTGCTAGTGGTGCTGCACATTTTTTAGCACAGCATTTGCCTAATACTGCCATTGTAAATGCAGGAGATGGTACAAATGAACACCCAACACAGGCATTGCTAGATGCATTTTCTATACAAGAAAAACTAGGTAGTTTAGCAGGAAAAAAAATTGTGCTTGTTGGTGATATTATGCATAGTAGAGTAGCACTAAGCAATATTTATTTATTGAAAAAAATGGATGCCGAGGTAATGGTTGCTGGGCCACCAACATTGATACCAAAATATATTGAAGAAGCATTAGGCGTAAAAGTAGAATACAACTTGCAAAAAGCACTTGAATGGTGCGATGTAGCGAATGTTTTGCGCATACAACTTGAGCGACAAAAGAAAGTGCTTTTTTCTACGCTTAGGGAATATAATTTGTCTTACGGGGTTACAAAAAAAATGCTAGAAAGTGTAGGAAAGGAAATTGTAATAATGCACCCAGGTCCTATGAATAGGGGAGTGGAGATAGACAGTGATGTTGCAGATGGTAAAAATTCAATTATACTTAACCAAGTAGAAAATGGTGTAGCGGTGAGGATGGCAGTTTTGTATTTATTGGCAGAGAGGGTAAAAGTTGATGATTTAAAGTAATGATTTTAAGTTTCAGGGTTATCTCAGCTTAAATTTTTATCTAATCAAATTGTTACTTAAAATTCTATATCCAAAAATTATTTTTATTTTTTCAATTT
>JANXOQ010000138.1 GCA_025357775.1 Ferruginibacter sp.
ACTATTTAATAACACAGTTAATCAAAATACCTGCCAAGTACCTATTCTATAAGATATGCTTCATTGCAATTTGTGAAGTAAACATATTGCCATTATTTTCTTTCGGCTACATATTTTTTTTTTCAAAAGATAATTGAGAAAGCGGTGCAAGAAAATTTAGCCATAGCTGGTTTTGCCAAAGCAATGATGGGAATTAAAATAGAAAAAAACAAGTATAAACTTTTACATAAAAATCAATTTAAAATTGATACAAGGCATTTGTAGAAAATGATGTTTTAAATAAAATATTTATTAAAATAAAATTGCCTCTAAAACTTAGAGGCAACTTCATTTACACATTTTACAAATTAATCTTTAAAAATACTTTCGTCTATTTTTATGTTTGTTTCAATTTTATCAAAAGTAATAGATACCATTCCTCCATTAAATGAAGTGCTATAAGAAAACCAAAAGCCTTCTGCATTTTGCTTATAGTCACCATAAGGTGTTTCTATATCTTGCTCCGTTCCATCTGGTCCTTTACCTTTAGCAATAGTTTTTACTACTCTATTACTTTTTTTATCAATTAAATAAAAAGCCGCTTTACCTGTTTTTGTTGTTACTTTTAGTTTATAAGCATCTGCTCCATCTACTTTATCATTACCAACCAATTCTATTATTGTTCCCTTTGCTTTATAATCGTACAATCCACCATGTACATCTAAAGTACTTTGTTTTTCTTTTGTTTCTTCTTCACTATCTACCTTTGGCTCCGTCATTTGTTGTATTGGCATAAACATAGATGATTTTGTAGGAGTAATAATTTGATTATTTGAGGTACCCATTATTTCAAAATCCAAACGAAAGCCTTTAGATTGTACAATGCTAATGGTAGCAGGAAACTCTTGCCCTTGAGCACTCATGGTTCCAGTCTTTTTTACTGATGTTAGCGTAGCTAATTTTGCTGCACCACCCATAGCTTCAATATTTTTGGCTACTATTTCATCTACCGTTTGTGCACTTACATTTAGGGTAGCAAAAGCTAATCCTGCAAATAATAATTTTTTAAACATTTTCATTATACTTTATTTTAAGTTTTTTGTAAATCAATTTTACAATGCAAATATATAACGACAAATGATATTACATTCGTGAAAATAATTTATTTACATAAACGGCATTGCAGCTATTTTAACGGTGAAAAACACATTTATTTTAAAAGGAAATATTGTAGACATAATTGCTAAAAAAATTTATTATGGCGAAGTACAGGTTATAAATAGTAAAATTATTAGCATAAAACCAATTGAACAATTAACCAACCAACAGGCAAACTATATACTACCAGGCTTTATAGATAGCCACGTACATATAGAAAGTAGCATGCTTATACCAAGTGAGTTTGCAAGATTAGCAGTATTACATGGCACTACTGGCACCATAAGCGACCCACACGAAATTGCTAATGTAAACGGCATGGAAGGCATACGTTTTATGATTGAAAATGGAAAACAAGTGCCTTTTAAATTTCACTTTGGTGCACCTAGTTGTGTACCAGCTACTATTTTTGAAACAGCGGGTAATGCTATAACAGTAAAAGATGTAGAAGAATTATTGGCAATGGATGATATTTTTTACTTGAGTGAAATGATGAATTTTCCAGGAGTATTAAATGGAGATAGAGAAGTTTTACAAAAAATAGCTGCTGCTAAAAAAGCCAACAAACCTGTAGATGGCCATGCGCCAGGCTTGCGTGGAGAGGTTGCAAAAAAATATATTGAAGCCATTTCGTTTAAAGATTATTCCAATGGATTTTCTTCTGTGGCTGGTAATGGGACAACCGACCATGAATGTTTTACTGCTGAGGAAGCCCTAGATAAACTGGGCTATGGTATGAAGATTTTGATAAGAGAGGGAAGTGCAGCAAAAAACTTTGAAGCACTAATAAATTTACTGCATGAGCACTTTGAAAATATGATGTTTTGCAGCGATGATAAGCACCCAGATAGCCTTGCAGAAAGCCACATAAATAAACTTTGTGCAAGAGCGGTTGCAAAAGGGATAAATGTTTTTAAAGTATTACAAGCAGCATGTATAAATCCTGTATTGTATTACAAAATGAAAAATGGAATATTAAGAAATGGAGACGCAGCAGATTTTATTGTAGTAAAAGATTTAATAAATTTTGAAGTAATGCAAACTTATATTGATGGGCAGTTGGTTGCAGAAAATGGAAAATCATTTATTAAATCTGTACAATCAACCGCAATAAATAAATTTAATTGTACGCTAAAAAAGGCAGCAGATTTTGCAATTGTTGCAAAAGAAAACCAAACCGAAATATTAGTAATAGAAGCATTAGAAGGACAACTAATTACAAATAAACTCAGTATGCCTGCAACAATAAAAAATGGTTTGTTGGTAACAGATATAGCAAATGATGTTTTAAAAATAGTAGTCGTAAATAGATATTATGACACACCTGTAGCTATTGCATTTATAAAAAATATTGGGCTACAACAAGGCGCTATTGCCAGCTCAGTAGCACATGATAGCCACAATATTGTAGCCGTAGGGGTAGATGATGAAAGCATTTGTGAAGCAGTAAATTTAGTTATAAAAGAAAAAGGTGGTGTAAGCGCAAGCTTTTCACAAACCTTACTTATGGGGAATGGTTTGGGTAAAAATAAATCAATGGTGCTCCCATTGCCTATTGCTGGGCTTATGAGTGCCGAGGATGGTTTTAAAGTAGCAGCCGATTATACAGCCATTAATAATTTTGCTACAAAAGTGCTAGGAAGCAGCATGGAAGCACCTTTTATGACATTGTCGTTTATGGCATTACTTGTAATACCCTCTTTAAAACTTAGCGATAAAGGTTTGTTTGATGGTGAAAGTTTTCAGTTTGTAAATTAAAATCTTTAACGCAACACCTCCTGCAAAACCTTACCTACACTGCCATTTGGCATTTGTATTTTTAATATAGCTGCTATTGTAGGTGCTATATCCGTCATATAAGTTTCTCTATTTGTTTTACCTGCGGCAATATTTTTTCCGAAAAATAATAAAGGTATATGAGCATCATAAGGATTCCATAATCCATGTGTGGTGCCTTTTTTTCCTCCATCAAAAAAAGCAGGTTTTACAATAAATTGTATGTCGCCACTTCTGGTAGGTGTATAGCCATTTATATAATTTGTTTTCATTGGTTCTGCTATGGTAGTCTCATTTATTTTTTCTGTTTCAAATACATTAATTATGTAAGGTTGCAGTTTTAAAAATTTTATAACAGTTTCTATAATAGCATTTTTCTTACTATCAATAACTTTGGTATTAAAATAAACTTGATAATTTTGTATAGATGATATTGCATTTTTGATACTAAAGCTATCTTCAATAATTGTATTAATTTCTTTAACCAAAATAGACTCACTAAATACACCAGCTGGCAAATTATGCTCTTTTAAAAAACCTGGAATATGCGCTGCTCCATGGTCAGCAGTTAAGAAAAAGATATAATTATTTTTACCAATTTTAGTATCTAAATAATTTAAAAAATCGGCAATATCTTTATCTAATCTTAAATAAGTATCTTCTGTTTCAATGGCATTTACACCAAATGTATGCCCCATATAATCAGTAGAAGAAATACTTACTGCTAAAAAATCTGTTACTGCAGTGCTACCAAGTTTTTCATTTAAAATTGCATCTTTTGCAAAATCAAAAGTGTAAGTGGCGGCATATGGAGTATACTTAAAACTACTATATTTGCCAGTTGTAATGCTTGATAGTTTATAAGGAAATGTGTGAGATTTTGTATTTGCCAAATCGTCTTCATAAGGCATATCATCCGCAGTGCTTTGGGTGTAGGTATTTATTGGATATAAGGTGTTCCAATCGTTTTTCATAAACCCTCCTACAGCATCCTTGCTATTAAAATCATTCACCCAAGTTGGTATTGCATTCATATAATAAGTGCTAGTAATCCATTTACCTGTTTTATCATCATACCAATATGCTGCATTAGCACTATGCCCAGCTGGCAGTATAGCGCCTCTATCTTTTAATGCAATGCCTATAACTTTACTTTTAAAATTGCTACTAAGCCTCAGTTCATCAGTAACAGTAGTACACCACAAATTACGTGGGCTCATTTTTCCTGCAATATCATTATTACCCACACCTTGTACAGTACTATCCTCTGTACAATACATATTTTTTCCAATTTTTCTTTCATACCAATTATTACCTACTATACCACTAGTGGCAGGTATTGCACCTGTATATACACTACTATGACCTACAGCTGTATAAGTAGGTACGAAAGGAATAAGGGTGTTTTCAAAACTATACCCTTTATTTAAAAGTCGTTTAAATCCTCCCTCGCTGTACCTATTATAATATTTATAAAGATAGTCCCATCGCATTTGGTCTATTACGAGCCCTACTACTAGCTTGGGACGATTAATATTATTATCTATTTCAATATTTTTACTATTAATTTTTTGAGCAGTAGATTGTTGTTGAAACATAAAAAACATTACCACAATTATAATAAGGTTGTATCTCATATTCTAATTTTACACAAAGTTAAAAGAATTATATAAATCAAAAGATTGCATTTAAAATTGTAATGGTTTCACTATCGTCCAAAATTACCTTTATTCTTTTTCACTAATTTTTTGAAATCATCGAAACTCAAAAAATTAATGACTTGAGAAAAACATAATTACCATTATTCTTTTGGTAAATTTGACAAAATACCAAATAGTAAAACTAAAAATAGCTGAAATCGTTGAAGCTATTTTCTAAGCCGAAATCTTTACACACAGTAATTTCAATAATTAAAAAACCAATGAAAACACTCCTTTTCATACGCCATGCAAAAAGCAGCTGGGCAAATATTGGGCAAACAGATTTTGAGAGACCACTTAACGATAAAGGCAAAAAAAATGCTGCTGAAATGGCACAAAGATTATTAGTAAAAAAAATAGTTATAGATACTTTTGTAACAAGTACTGCCCTAAGAGCACTTACCACTTGCAAGGCATTTGCAAGTGCATACAATAAAGAAAGTAAAATTGTTTTGGTGCCAAAATTGTACCACGCCCCTCCACATATTTTTTATGAGGTAATAGAAGAGCTCGATGATGAAGTGAACAATGTTGCTATTTTTGCCCACAACCCAGGTATTACAGAAATGGTAAGTACACAAACAAAACCCATGCAATTGATAGATATGCCTACTTGTGGCATTGTAGCTGTTACTACTAATATTCACTCTTGGCATGATTATGAAAAAGCAGAAAAAGCTATTTTATTTTTTACATCTCCTAAAGAAGTTTAAAATAATAATGTTCTTATACTTTTTTACCATATTATTTTATTTACCTTTATTTAAAATGAACGAAGAATTAATCTTTAATTAAAGTCAATAAATCTTTCATTCACTTAGTTTTTCATTATAATTATTCACTTTTAAATTTAGTTCCTCTTTTGGGGGGCATTGGCTTTTTATGAACGAATTATTTTCATCTGCAAGTATTATTAGTTTTTTTGTACTTGTATTATTAGAAATTGTATTAGGCATAGATAATGTGATTTTTGTAAGCATAATTATTGATAGACTACCACAAGCAAAAGAAAAATCTGCAAGAAGAGTTTGGATGATAACAGGTATTATAATCCGAAGTATTTTATTAATGGGGCTAGGCTGGTTGCTTGCGCAAAAAGGTAAATCTATTTTAAATATTTTTGATAAACATTTTGATATTGCAAGCCTTGTAATGCTGGCAGGCGGGCTTTTTTTAATATATAAAACTGTAAGGGAAATACACCACAAGCTAGAAGGAGAAGACGAAGCATTGGCAGGTAATAAACCAGCATTAAGTTTTGGTAAAGCAGTAGCCCAGATAATGCTTATTGACACTGTGTTTTCTTTTGACAGTATCATAACAGCAGGTGGCACTGCAGAGCATGTTGAAATAATGATTGCCGCCGTTGTTATAGCAATGTTTATTATGTTTTTCTTTAGTCCAAAAATATCTGCTTTTATACATAAGCATCCTTCTCTAAAAATGCTTGCACTTTCTTTTTTGGTAATGATTGG
>JANXOQ010000149.1 GCA_025357775.1 Ferruginibacter sp.
GTGGAAAAAGAAATTATTTGAATGCCTTTTTAAGTGATATAAATTAACATTTTTGTTTATAATTGACTCTTTTTTTTAAAAAAATAAATTATTAAAAAAACCTCCATAAGCAATCCCTTAACTTTGTTTTTTGAAAAATGGTTTCTGAAGTAAGATTGGAATTAAAAGGGAATCACGTAAAAACCGTGAGCTATCCCCGTAGCTGTAAATTGCATTACATATAAATTGTAAAAATTGTAGCAAAACACCACTGTTGTAAAAAATGGGAAGGTAGCCTACAATGCAATGAGCCAGAAGACCTGCCAATTTTCGTAACAATCAAAAAGCTTTCGGGTGAAAGGCTGTAGATGCTTTTAATAATGCATTTGCATACCTATATTCAACCGAAAGTTATTTTGATTTTAAATAACTTTTTTTGAAATTTTTTTGTACTTTTTTTCTTCCTATTTTATTTATGTATGCTCCTAAAGCAGGCATTGCCCAAGTGCATGATACACTAGAGGCAGTAAGAATTATTGCAGTAAAAGAAAATACGCCCGTTAACTCCCCTACTCCATTTCAGCAATTAAACGCAGTACAGATTGCATTACAAAACAGTATTTCTATTGCAGATGCAGTAAAACAATTTGCAGGTGTGCAGGTAAAAGATTATGGAGGTGTAGGAGGTTTAAAGACAGTTTCTATACGCAGCCTTGGCGCAAACCACACAGGCGTTTTGTATGATGGCTTGCTAATAGGAGATGCACAAGGCGGGCAAATAGACTTGGGTAAATTTTCGCTAGATAATGTAACACAAATACAATTATACAATGCAAACCCAACTGATATTTTAATGCCAGCAAAGGCTTTTGCTGCTGCATCTATACTGTCTATAAAAACATTAGCTACTGCTTTTTTAAAAGAAGAAAATCAGTTTATAAAAATAAAGTTACAACAAGGTTCATTTGGCTACTTTTCACCCTCGCTTTCATTACAAACCAAAGTAACATCAAAATTACAAGTAGGTTTTAGCACAACTTACCAAACCTGTAAAGGCGATTATACATTTGCATCTTACGAAAACAATGCCTTAAAAGAGCAAAGAACAAATGCTGCTATAAAAGCAAATAGAATAGAAATAGATGCGGCTTATTTTGTAAATGATAGTAACAAAATACATTTTAAAATTTATAATTACACATCCAAAAGAGGCTTGCCTGGCTCGATAATTTTTTACAATAATACTAGTAATCAAACCCTATATGATAATAATTTTTTTGCACAAGCAAGCTGGCAAAATAAACTAAACAAACGCAGTGAATATTTAGTAAATAGTAAATTATCTATTGATAAAAACGAATATGTAGATGCCGCTTACCCTAATGCTAGCAAGTATTTAGAAAATAAATTTGTACAAAAAGAAGTGTATTTTTCCGCTGCTTATAAATACAAAATATTGCCTTTGTTAAGTACAAGTTTTTCGTCAGATTTTTACCATAATCAACTAAACCGTACTGATACATTTGCTACTAACTATGCTAACCCTATTAGAAATACTTTTTTAACAAATATTGCTTTTCAATTTGTAAAAAACAATATTGAAATAAATGGAAACCTGCTATACACAGGCATCGATGAAAAAGTACAAAATGGAAAAGCAGGACAAAATTTACAAGTATTCTCTCCCAGCTTATCAACATCTATAAAACCTTTTAAAAATAAAGCCACTTATGTAAGAGTATTTTACAAAAATATTTTTCGCAATCCTACTTTTAATGATTTGTATTATACCAATATTGGCAATGTAAATTTATTACCAGAATATGCTCAACAGTTTAATGTAGGCATCGGTTTTCAAAAAAGAAATTTTAGTATTGTGGATGAAATAACATTTACAATTGATGCCTATAACAATAAAGTAACCAATAAAATATTGGCCATACCAAGGCAAAATCTTTTTCAATGGAGTATGCAAAATGTGGGAGTTGTGCAAATAAAAGCTGTAGATGCTACTGCACATATGCAATTTGAAACATTTAAAGAAGTAGGTATTAGTTGTAATTTATCTTACACATTTCAACAGGTAATAAATGTAGAAACCAATACCCAACTGCCTTATACCCCAGCCCATACGGGTAGTGTAAACATATTGGTAGCATACAAAAAATTAAATTTTAACTACAGTACATTTTTATCATCTTATAAATACAGAGAGGGAGCAGCAATACCAGAGAATGTTATACTAGGTTTTGCTACGCATGATGTAGCTATAGCGTACAATTTTAATAAACAATGTTCAATAAAAATAGATGCAAATAATATCGCTGCTACTCAATATGAGATTATAAAGTTTTATCCAATGCCTCTTTCTAAT
>JANXOQ010000167.1 GCA_025357775.1 Ferruginibacter sp.
TTCTTATTTTTCAACAATTTTTTTAAGTTAATTTACAAGATTTTTACCCCAGCAGGAGCACCAATACAAGTTACTTGTTTATCTTACACAGGGGGTAGAAATGCTTATAAACAGCTACTCGGTATTTAAATAAAGCTGGTGAAGATAGACTTACATTTAAGGGTAGAAACCTAATAAAAATAGTTTATGATAATAAAAAGTTTTGCCATTAGTTAAAGCATAAAAAAAACAAGAAGAGTTTCCATTTTTTCATTTACAACAATGTTTTTTGGTTTTACTTATGGTATTCTTAGCATAGGAGAAATAACGAAACTTAGTTAATAAAACAAATAGATGTATTTTCTATTCCAGCATTGGTAATTACGACACCAATTGCAGCCAGTATTGCAAGATGGTAAGTTAAAGCCTAAAATTTTGAATTTTAAAATACTAATTAAATGATAAATTTAGTTAGTAAAATTTAGACCCCAATTAAATTATGGTGTAAATTTGTGGAATGAAGAAATTATTATTAATAAGTTTTTTTATTTTAACAAGAGTAACCAGTATACTAGCACAATGCTCCATGTGTACAAAAACTGCCTCTCAATTAGGTGAAAAACCTGCACAAGGTTTAAACTCTGGTATACTTTACCTTATGCTGATGCCCTTTGCAATTGTAGGCTTTGTAGCTTGGCGCTGGTGGAAGGGGAATAAGGTGCATGAGATTTAATGTTATTTCTTATCAGCACTTTCCTTAATATAATTTATGTAGGGTGTTACTGCTTTATCAAAGCTGAAATGTTTTGCTGCAGTGGTAGTATTTGAAGCGAAAAATGTATAATTCTTTCTAATTTTTTCAATACCGTTTCTTATACTTTGTGGTTTTAAATCTTTTATTAATACTCCACATTCCATCTCTTGTATAAATTTAAAACCAAGTACATCTATTGCTAATACAGGCACACCTGCTGCTAAATATTTAAAAATTTTACCTGAAGGTGCAGACTCATAATTGTAGTGTTGTATCCATTCATATTCAAAATTATAAAAGCATATACCAATTTCAAATGTTGAGAAATATTTTACTACATCATCATTTTTTAAAAAGGTTTCATTAAGTATAAAAAGTTTTTCTTCAATTAAATCGTTGTATTTAGATTGTAGTTTTTGTAACTCTCCATTAGGGTACGCCCCTTGTACAGTAAGTGGTGTATCTTTATAAATTTTTAAATAATCCGCACAATGATAAATACCAAATGGATCCCATGCAGATCCTCCAAAAAGCAACCCGTTTTTTGTAGTTGATATTTTACCTTCAGTATAATTTGGAGCATTAGGAATTATAAAAGTGTTTACACTAAAATTTCCTAATAAATATTTAAACCGCTCTTTACTCTGCGTTACTACACAATCAATAGTGTTTTTATTTACAAACGGCATTAGTTTTTCTCCCACGCTAAGTTCCAAAGAAAGAAAGTCAGTATGTATGCCCATAGTAGCACAATAAAATAAGTTTATTGTGTCGTTGGCAATTACTCTATCATATTTCTCCGCTTTTAAAAAGTATTTTATTCTTAAGTAATCAGGATATACCTCTTTCAATTTTAACCCCGCTTTTTCAAGCTTTTTTGCTTGCCTATTAAACCTTCTTAAAAAAAAATATTTTATTTTTTTTGCAAATGGAGGTTTTACCCATTTTTGTGCCTCATAATAAACAACATTTTTATCAATTACTTTTTGGTCAATAAAAGCTTTTACGTATTCAGCATAAATTGTAACATTTGCAAATTTATTTAGCTCATCGTATAGTTGCATTACTGTTGGTGAATAGGCTAAATGTGCCCCACCAAAAAGTATAACAATATTTTCTTTTTTCATTTATCAAAATTTTACCGAAAGCTTATTCTTTTAAAATTAAATAGAGTTATGCAGCGGTAATTTTTCCATTTTTTTTACAAAGCGATACATGTTAAAATTATTACTTTCTTTTTCTATTTCGTTTTTTAAATACAATTTACTTATAGCTTTCATTCTTTCTTTTTGCAAAAGATGAAATACTTTTTCTGTTAAAAGCCAAACTTTTCTATCATTTAATTTGTTTTCAACAATAATTTTTTCAATGGCAGCAAATACACTTTCTATACCCTCATTATTAGAGGCTATTGTTTTTATAACTTCTATTTTGGTAGTACGATTACTAAATGCTGGTGCCAACATTAACATTAAGTTTTTTACAAAAGTATTAGCGCCTGGTCTATCTGCTTTGTTCACAACAAATATATCTGCAATCTCCATTACACCCGCTTTCATAGTTTGTATTTCATCGCCTGCCTCAGGTACAATTGTTACAACAGTTACATCTGCAAGCCCAGCAATTTCAATCTCACTTTGCCCAACACCTACAGTTTCTATAATTACATAATCAAATTTTGCTGCTTTTACTACATCAGCAATTTCTATAATTTTAGGATTTAGCCCCCCCAATGAACCCCTAGTTGCAAGTGAACGAATAAATACATTTGAATCATTATACCATCTACTCATTCTTACTCTATCGCCTAATAATGCACCAAGATTAAATGGAGAAGAAGGGTCTACACAAAGCACGGCTACTTTTTTATTTACACCAACTAGTAATCCAATTAGTGCATCTACTAGCGTGCTTTTACCCGCCCCAGGTGGGCCAGTAATGCCAACTACAGGTACATTATTAAAGGGCAAGTTTTGCATAAAAAGTTCGTAGCCTTCTACCTCATTTTCTATATAAGATATGCACCTAGCAAGGCTTTTAATATTACCAAATTGTATTTCTTGTAAAAAGCTGTTCCACATTATTGCTAAAATAGTTTAAAGATTAAATACAAAGTACTTTTTTTAAGTAAACAATGTAGTATTTTGCAAATAGAAACAACTATTAGCCCCAAAAAAAATATTACTTTAATAAAATCAGAAAGAGTAAAAGTATAATACAAATGAAGATAGCAGGGTTTACATTTATAAAAAATGCAGTTGCAAACGATTATTCGATTATTGAAGCTATTAACTCTATTTTGCCAATATGCGATGAATTTATTGTTGCTCATGGTAATTCTTCAGATGCTACACTAGCATTAATAAAAAGCATTAATTCAAATAAAATAAAAATAATAGATACTATATGGGATGATGCAGTACGAAATGATGGAGGAACGCTTGCATTAGAAACTGATAAAGCTTTTAATGCAATAAGTGCAGATGTAGATTGGGCATTTTATATACAAGGAGATGAATGTGTGCATGAAAAATATTTGAATAACATAAAAAAAGAAATGGAAATTTGTATGGACAATCCTAAAATTGAAGGGTTGTTATTTAAATACATTCATTTTTATGGCTCTTACGATTTTTATGCAAATTCGAGGGGATGGTATAATAAAGAAGTTAGAATAATTAGAAATTTAAAAGGGATGCACTCTTACAAAGACGCACAAGGATTTAGATTTAATGGTAAAAAGTTAAAAGTAAAATTAATAGATGCGTTTATGTACCACTATGGGTGGGTGAAAGCCCCAGATGGCTTAAAAACAAAAATTAAAAATACTGGCAAATTTTATAGTGCAGATGATGAATGGATAGAAAAGACTTACAATGAAGATTATGTTTTTGATTATAACAATGCTGAAAGATTAATGAAATTTGAGGGAACACATCCTAAGGTTTTTCATGAAAGATTGAAAAGAGTAAATTGGAAATTTAGTTTTGACCCAACTGTTTTAAATAATAATTTAAGTTTAAAAATAAAGTTATTGGGAAAGATAGAAGATTTAACGGGTTTAAGATTATTTGCATATAAAAATTATAAGAGAATTAAATAGAAATACAAAACCATTAACTAAAAAAAATTTTTAAAGTAAATGCCTCAAAAGATTTGTATTATAAGTTTTGACAATTGGGATTATGATAAGCTAATAGTTGAAAAACTTATACAAAAGAAAATTGATGCAACACATATAAAAATTGGGGGTTTTAAACATAAAAGTTTTTTAGAGAAAATATTAAATACTTTAAGTAAAATAATATTAAGAAAAAATCCAAAAATAAAAAAGAGGCAAGATTTTATTTTAGAAACACTTCGAAAAAAAGGACAACAAAATCAAATTCTCGTTATAAATCCTGGAATAATAGAAATAAAATATCTCGAAGAAATAAAAAAATTTACTTCAAAATATATAGCATACTTATATGATAGTGTAGAACGAAGTTCATCTGAACATGTATTTAATGGATTGTTTGATGAAATTTATTCATTTGATAATATGGATGTAAAAAAATATGGTTTATTGCAAATAAGCAATTACAATTATTTAGAAATACAACCAATATCAAACCAAAAAAATATTAAAAATGAAGTTTTATACATAGCGTCATTTGATAAGAGATTTAAAAAAGCTTTGGAACTAAAAAAAATATTTACGCAATTGAATGTAAGTTTTAAATTAGTAATAGTTGGTAAAAAAACAACATTATTTAAATTGAAAAATAGTTTTTCACAATCTATAAACGGTTTAATACTTAAGCGCAAAAGAGTAAATCAAAATGAATTACAAAAATTATATTCAGAAACCAACATTGTTTTAGATATCGTACAAGAAAATCAAACTGGGTTAAGTTTTAGGGTTTTTGAAACAATGGCATTTCAAAAAAAACTTATTACAAACAACAAAGCAATTATGGAATACGATTTTTATAATTCAAACAATATTTTAATAATTGATGATGAAAATATTAATATAAATAATGATTTTTTAAAAAACCCATACGAACCAATACCACATAATGTGTATAATAAATATACCTTAGACAATTGGATTAAAACAGTTTTTAAAATATAATAAATGACAATATCAGTAGCACTTTGTACGTACAATGGAGAAGCATTTTTAAAACAGCAAATAGATTCAATTTTAAACCAAACACAAAAGGTAAATGAAATAGTAGTATGCGACGATGGTTCAACTGATTCCACACTTTTATTATTAGAAGACTATTTATTTAAAAATATAGATTTATTTAAAATTTTTAAAAATGAAATAAATTTAAGAAGTGTAAAAAATTTTGAAAAAGCAA
>JANXOQ010000205.1 GCA_025357775.1 Ferruginibacter sp.
AAAAATGCGTATCGTCCTAATTTTGATTGACTCATTTTAATAAAATTAACTGGTATAAGAAGAGCTACATTCCTTATAAAAATAAATATTTCTTTTGAAAACAGAAACAAGCATTTTTTAATTAAGTACCCTTTCTTGTGAGTTTTTATTCTTTTTTTACCATAAAAATATGGCATTAAGTTGAAATTAAATAAAATTGGGTCTTAAATTTTTCCAAAGAATTATAACTTTACAACATGAATTTTACTTTAGAAACAATTGCCTTTAACATACAATCTTGCATAATAGCTCAAACCGCAGGAGCACACCGCATTGAACTATGCGACAACCCTACTGATGGCGGCACTACGCCATCAATGGGTTTTATAAAAGCCGCAAGAGAAAAACTACAAATACAACTTTTTCCCATAATACGCCCACGTGGTGGAGATTTTTTATATACCAATGATGAATTTGAAATAATAAAAGCAGATATAAAACTATGTAAAGACCTTGGTTGCGATGGCATAGTAATTGGGATTTTAAACGCTGATGCAAGCATAGATAAAACTAGGTGCAGCATTTTGGTTAATATGGCATACCCAATGTCAGTAACTTTTCACCGTGCTTTTGATAGAGTAATAAATATGGAACAAGCTTTGAAAGATACAATAGAAATAGGGTGCGAACGAATACTTACCTCAGGCTGCTACCCTACTGCAATGGAAGGTGCAACTAATCTACAAAAATTAATATTACAATCTAACGATAGAATAATTATAATGCCAGGCAGTGGTGTAAGAGCAGCCAATATTGCAGAGATAGCAACACTTACTGGTGCTTCCGAATTTCACAGCAGCGCAAGAATTAAAGTAAATAGTACTATGAATATTTTTAATGACACAATCAAAGAAAATCTACAATCAGTTGTAGCTGATGAGGAGGAAATAAAAATGATGATAAATAATCTACAAAAAGTAAATAATTTATAAATACTTCCTTTAAAAAGTTGCAATCTTTATTTCAAATTTTTTTTGTGTAATATAGATATTGGTGAACCCTTTGCCATAAAAACGCTATCAGGTTTATTATCTTGTAAAAAAGAAAATTGTTTGCCATATAATTTTTCAAAATCACACTCTATTGTGTAGTTTTTTACATTGTGTACCAACCAGCTTGGATGCTTTACTCCGTATTCAAAAGTAGTGCTATTGCTGTATTTTGAATATCCCCAATAATGCTCTGCTATAAATTCTTCTTTACTCCCAGCCTTCATTGGTTGTGCAACCAAATTTGTTGTAGCCTCGAGCTTATTCCAAATTCCTTTATGTTTTCAGTGGTAACCAAGCTGTAACTCCTCTCCTACTATTTTATAAAAATGCTTCATTGGTAGCGTTACATATTTTTCTCTGTATAAAGCATTAGCTACAAAAGTTATTGCGTGCTTAGGTACTATTTCTTTTATAAAAACAGCACCTCGCTTCCACAAGTCTCCATCTTTTACTTTTACATAAAAACGTAAGTTTACTTCTTCAAAATTTACATGAAAAGGTATTTTAAGCCCAAGTATTTTAGTTTGTTCAAACATAAAACCAATTAAACTTACGTAACATTGCCCATTATAATAATCAAGCTCGGTATGTGCAGGTAAATATGGTAATAAAATGGAAGGGTTAATAATATAATTTGCCATTATAAGATTGTTCCATTCTGCTGTAAGAAATTTTTTACTCATGAAAATTAATTATATAATTTTCGTAATGTACGATTGTGTTTCTAAGGTTGGATTTGTATAAACTAATTGTGGTCTATCATTTTTAAAGTAATACCATAGCCATCATAGGTACGAATATTTGTTGTGCTATTTCCTTGATATACAAAATGAATAAATTTTCTGTATACCATCCCAATTCCTTTAGAGTATACTTCCTTTGAAAAATCTTTGGTTGCATAAGTAGTACCTATGTTTATTGGTAATGCAAAACTGTAATCTATATGATTTACAGAAATAGTATTATTACCAAAGTTTAAAGTATCTAATGGTGAAATTGGTTTTTTTGCTACATTTTGGTAAGTATAATCCCAATTTTCTAAATAATTTAAATTATTGCTAGAAGTAGCATCAATAAAGGAATTGCCTTTCCAAGAATAATCATCTTCAATTGGTTGCACTAGTTTTATATACCTATAATTATTTTCTATAAATTCCAACGCTATACCTGTATTTATTGCCATAAAAGTATCATCGGGCAAAAATGGATATGCGGAAGTAGGTCTAATATATCTTACTATTCTAAAAGCTTTTCTTCCTAGATTATCTAAAATACTATCGGTAATTAAATATTTTACTTCGTAAAAACGATGTGCTTCTTGTGTGCCAAAGTTGGTATAAACCAAAGAATCTAAACTGTAAGTAATGTATTTTCCAACAACCAAGGGCGAATATTCATTAATACTTGTTAATGTAAATTCATTGTTTTCTTTTTTACAAGATACAAAACATGCGAGCAGTAAAACTATAAAAAGAATATGTTTCATCTATTAAAATAATTTTTCTAATAAATATTCATTTACTAATATTTATCAAATATAGCAAAATGTAAAATAGAAAACAATGAATTTACATTAACAAGTATTAATGAATATTCGCCCTTGGTTGTTGGAAAATACATTACTTACAGTTTAGATTCTTTGGTTTATAC
>JANXOQ010000230.1 GCA_025357775.1 Ferruginibacter sp.
ATATAAAAAATTAAAGCTGCCTCAAAATGATGAGGCAGTTTTTTTTATTAGGTAATATGGTACTAGACTTTGTTATAAAAAACTACCTGCATTGGTTTTTAGAAACTTCAAATGCTAATTCAAAGAATTATTTTTCCTAAAAATGCTGTACAATTAAAAAATAAATGGGCATACCAATAGTAATATTTATTGGAAAAGTAACAGCCAATGCCATAGGTAAAAACAAACCAGGGTTTGCTTTAGGTACTGTAATCTTCATTGCAGCAGGCACGGCAATATAGGAAGCACTTGCTGCTAGTACTGCTAGCATAAACCTGTTAGATATATCGCCTGTAACTAAAGAACTTAATAATGCAAATACACATCCATTAATTAATGGTATTATCAATGCAAATAAAAATGGAAACCAACCAAATGAAAAAAATGATTTTAATTTTCTACCGCTAGTAACACCCATATCTAATAAAAAAATTGCTAAAAACCCTTTAAATAAATCATTTGTAAATGGTTTTATTCCCTCTGCTTGTTTATCGCTTGCTAAAAAACCAATAACCAAGCTACCTAAAATAAGCAATACACTACCATTGGTTAATGAATGTTTTATAGCAGCAGATTTTTTTATTTTACTGGTATCATCTTTATTAAACATAGAAATTAAAATAAGCCCAATAATAATTGCTGGCGATTCCATCAATGCCATTATTGCTACCATATGGCCATGAAGTATTAACTGCTGCGACTCCAAGTAAGATACACCCGTAACAAATGTAACAGCACTAACCGAACCATAAGCAGCAGCAATTGCACCAGCATCGAATACATTTAGTTTTCTTTTTAAAATAAAAAAAGTATACAATGGTATTATAAGTGCAATGCATATACCAAATAATATAGATAAAATTATTTCGGTTGTCAAGGCTTCATGCGAAAGCTCTTGCCCACCTTTAAACCCAATAGAAAAAAGTAAATAGAGAGAAATAAATTTGGACGAATTAGGAGGTATTTCCAAATCGCTTTTTAAGTAAACTGCAATAATACCTAATACAAAAAATAATAATGCTGGGTTAGTAAGATTATCTAACAGTAAATTAAAATTCATTTTATAATTATTTTATTCTTTTAATTGTTTATTCTTTATGCTGGTTTTCATTTGTACAATATCTACCAAAAATGCAAATGCCATAGAAAAATAAATATACCCTTTGGGTATTTCAAAATGGAAACCTTCTGCAATAAGTGATACTCCTATCATCATTAAAAAACAAAGTGCCAATATTTTAAAGGAAGGGTGCTTTGTTATAAATTGGCTTATAGGTTTTGATGATAGCAGCATTATTAAAACGGTTACAACTACTGCGGTATACATTACCCATAGCTGGCTCACCATACCCACTGCAGTTATTATTGAATCTATAGAAAATACAAGATCAAGTATTATTACTTCTGATAGCAATTTGCCAAAGTTAGATTTTACGTTACTAGTAATTACTTTTTCTGCTTCTGTTTTATGATAAATTTCTTTAGTGCTTTTGTATATTAAAAATAAGCCCCCAAGTAATAGTATTATTCCTTTTCCTGTAAAATTTTTATCAAATAGAATAAACAGTGTTTTATCTAACTTTAAAATCCATGTAATAAAAAATAATAAAACCAATCGCATTACCATTGCCAACCCTATACCCCAATAGCGTAGTTTTGCTCTTTGCTGCTCGGGTAATTTATCTGCTAAAATGGATATAAAAATTAAGTTATCAATACCAAGTATTATTTCTAAAACAATTAGTGATAATAAAGGAACAATAGCTTCTATCATAATTTTTTAATTTTATTTTTTTATAGCCCTTTGCAGTCTGTCATTTATAGTTTTCCCTAGCCCTACTGCTGGCATTTTTTCAGCAATAATTATTTCTGCATCGCTATTATCTAATCTATGGAGTGCAGCATACAAATTTTTGGTAGCTTCCTTTGTATTGCCTGTTATAGATAGTATTTCTTGGTGAGTAATACTTGTATTCGTTATTTTGTTTTTAAAAACAAGTACACCAATTTTCTTGCTAGATAATGATTGTATAAATTCGCTAACATTTTCTGTAAGGTAAGTAGGTGTGCTTGGTGCATAGTGCCTACTAAGCATACCTGGTGCATCTGGGTTACTATTGTTATTTGTATTTACAATTAATTTTCCCACCACAGCTTCTATATCTTCTACCGAAATAGCCCCATGCCTGTATAAGATCGGTTGCTCATTATCAAACCCTATAATGGTAGATTCTACACCGTTTTCGCATGAGCCACCTTGTAATATTATTGGCAAGTCATTTCCAAAATAGGAATGTACATGCTCAGCTGTTGTGGGGCTTATGCAGCCAAAAGGGTTAGCACTTGGTGCTGCTAGTGGAAATGTAAGACTTTCTAACAAAGCCAATGCCATAGGGTGATTAGGCACTCTAACGGCCACAGTTGTTTTACCAGCAGTTACAATATCAGGAATGTGTAATTGTTTTTTTAAAACCAATGTAAGAGAACCAGGCCAAAATGCAGAAGCTAGTTTATTGGCTGCAAGTGGAATATCATTAGCTACATTGTTTAAAAATTGAACCGATTTAATATGTACAATTAAAGGGTTGTAAAAGGGTCTTTTTTTTAAAGTAAATATTTTTTGTACAGCCGCTTCGCTGTAAGCATTGCCAGCCAAGCCATACACTGTTTCTGTAGGCATGGCTATTATTTCATTATTTACTAAAGCTGCAGTGGCTTCGGATATATTATTTGTTATCAAAATTTTTATTTACATATTTCATGCATCAAAAAATATTGGCTTTGGCATTTTATTGTGCTAAAATATTTTGAATATCGTTATTAGCCTCAAATATAAATTAAAGTATGTTAACTATAAATAATGTAGTTGCTGTGTTTTTAGCAATCAAAATATTTAGCCTACTTTATAATATTATTTAAATGCATAGTGCAATATAATATCGAAATAAATGGGTGGCCAACTTTTCTCCAAATCTACATTGTCTTTCAAAATAGTGGCAACCTTCTTTATAATAAATGCCCCCATTTATACTCTTTAAATATTTTCTTCATTTGTATCAGCATAAATAAATTCAATATTTGATTTTATAATCAATCTTTTATTTTCAGCCTCTGCTTTTTCTATAATTTGGTAAAGTTTTTCTACGTTTTCTTTTAGTAAAGGAATTTTTTTTACAGCAAGTGCATCATCTTTCCCATAACGCTCCTGCGAGCTAAAGTTTTTCATTTGATGAAATTTTATTTTACTAGTAAATAAATTTACCAACAATTCTTTTGCTTCATCTGTTGTAAAATTTCCATTAATAAGTGTTAATTCTTCAGTTGCTTTCATTTTTTATTTTTGTTTTATAATAATTTTACTGTCCTTGTCCTAATGAAAATCCAGCTTTGCCATCAAAATTATAGAGGTTCTCTGTTTTTATGGTTTCTATGTTTTCGTTTAATGCATTTTGTAATAGTTTTATAATATCAATAGGTTTCATTTTATGTTCATCTACTGGTTTAAAGCGGCAACGCCAATGGTCGGTGCAAAAAGTTTCTTTAAAACCTTCGGGCCACACTTTTATTCCCCTGTTAGTTATCATAGAAAGTTTTATATCGTTGGTTGCTATTTTTTGTATTTTACTAGCAAGTTCATTAGGGTCTAAGCTATCCCAATGCACAAAAATATCTACACCCACCAATGCTTTTACAAGAGGTGTTTTTCTTTTGTATTTTGGTAAATGTAAAGCCGCACTATTAGCATAGTTTACGGGTTTTAGTACCGTTGGTATTTGCCCAAGGTTTGCTATTACTGCATTAGCAAAATCTTTTGTACCTACTTTTTGTTTGCTTATTCCTTCTTTAAAAATATCTACGGTATGTGTACCATCTTCTATGGTTTTAAGCCAAGCATTTTGTATTTTTTCTGCCACTGCTATTTGTCCAATATGATTTAGCATCATTACAGCACCCTGTAAAAGCCCTGATGGATTGGCAATGTTTTTTCCACCTATATCGGGAGCTGTACCGTGTATCGCTTCAAACATGGCGCATTCTTCCCCAATGTTAGAAGAGCCTGCAAGCCCCACAGAGCCTGCAATTTGGGCAGCTATATCAGAAATAATATCTCCATATAAATTTGCCATTACAATCACATCAAACACTTCTGGTGTGTCGGCAACCTTTGCTGCGCCTATATCTACTATCCAGTGCTCATTTTCTATTTCAGGATATTCTTTTGCTATTTCATTAAACACTTCGTGAAACAACCCATCAGTTTGTTTCATGATATTATCTTTAGTAAAACAAGTTACTTTTTTTCTGTTTTGCTGTTTAGCATATTCAAATGCATATCGTACTATTTTTTCACAGCCTGGCCTACTTATAATTTTAATACATTGCACCACTTCGTTTGTTTGTTGGTGCTCTATACCTGCATACAAATCTTCTTCATTTTCTCGTACTATTACCAAGTCCATTATTGGGTGTTTGGTGCTTACAAATGGGTGCATGCTCATGCACGGTCTTACGTTTGCGTACAAGCCAAGAAACTTTCTTGTAGTTACATTTAAGCTTTTATAGCCCCCTCCTTGTGGTGTAGTAATGGGTGCTTTTAAAAATATTTTATTTCGTCTAATTACATCCCAAGCCTCTGCTGCTATTCCAGATGTATTTCCAGATAAGTATACTTTTTCACCAATTTCTACCTCATCAATTTCTATTTGTGCACCAGCTGCCATCAATATTTCTAGTGTAGCTTCCATTATTTCTGGTCCAATCCCATCTCCCTTCGCTATGGTTATTCTTGTCATTTATATTACAATTGCGTATTTACAAAAATGATTGTTTCTTTTCATTAGTATTTATTTATCTTTATAATACTATACATAAAATTATTTTATGAATTATACGCTAAATCAATTGCAAATCTTTTTAAAAATTGTACAAACAAAAAGTGTAACCAAAGCTGCTGAGGAATTAAACCTTACCCAACCAGCGGTTTCTATACAACTAAAAAATTTTCAAGATTATTTTGAAATTAGACTCACAGAAGTAGTTGGTAGAAAAATTTATATTACAGATTTTGGGCAAGAAATAGCTACTGTTGCTGAAAACATTATTAACCAAGTGCATGCCATAGATTATAAAACACTTGCGCACAAAGGCCAGCTTACTGGAAGACTAAAAATATCTGTAGTATCTACAGGCAAGTACGTAATGCCCTATTTTTTAGCAGATTTTATGAAAGTAAATGCAGGTGTGGAGTTATTAATGAACGTAACCAACAAAAGTAAAGTAATAGAAAGTTTAGAAAATAATGAAGTAGATTTTGCACTCGTTTCTATTTTGCCAACAAACTTAAATACAGAAAAACTTGACTTGCTCCAAAACAAATTATACGTAATATCAAATATGGATGAGGTTTATAAAAATAGAATATACAACAAAAATATTTTTGAAACACTACCATTAATTTATAGAGAAGAGGGCTCTGGCACAAGGCAAATAATGGAAAAATTTATACAAAATAATAATTTGCCAATAAGAAAAAAAATGGAACTTACCTCTAACGAAGCAGTAAAACAAGCAGTACTAGCAGGGCTTGGCTGCTCTATTATGCCACTTATTGGTATCAAAAATGAATTGCAAAATAAGCAGTTACAAATAATTCCAGTAATAGGTTTCCCTATAAAATCAACTTGGAATCTTATTTGGAAGAAGGAAAAAAATGCAACTCCTATTTCATTGGCATTTTTAAATTATTTAAAAAAAGAAAAAGGAAATATTATTAAAAATAGGTTTGATTGGTTTGAGAAATATTGACAAAATACGCAATAATGTTCTTTTATTTTCATAGAAATATTATAAAGCACATCATATATCAAATTATTTATACTTAGTATATTTTATAATTCAATTTAAGAAGAAAAATTAGCTTTTTTTATTTAATAAAACTGCTATTGCTGTATATTTGTAAGCCATGGTAAAACTAGTAGCCGCAACATTATTCATTATTTTTTTAAGTACAACGACAGCTAGTTTGTTACAACAATTTTATTTTTGTAAAGCAAGTGTTGAAATAGTAGATATTGATGATAATGAAGATGATGAAATAAAGAGTTTTTTTATTGCAAAATTAAAACTTAATTCAACAGAATGTTCCCTCTTAAAACAATCTTCTGCCCCAATAAAATATTATAACTATCGGTTTTATAAATATCCTCATCCTCTTTTTTTTAAAAATATAATCCCTCCGGAGTTAAATTAATTTGGCCATTTTTTATGTTGTTTTTTAATTAACAGCTATGTTATTTCATGTATAATTTTTACTTATGAAGAAGAATATTTTTGCTACTGCAAAGAGCGATTTATCGTCTGGCTTGGTAGTTTTTTTAGTTGCATTACCACTATGTTTAGGTATTGCATCTGCAAGTGGCGCACCATTTTTTAGTGGCATCATTTCAGGCGTTGTAGGCGGTATAGTGGTTGCTTGTTTAAGCAATTCGTCGCTAAGTGTAAGTGGACCAGCTGCTGGCTTAGCTTCGCTTGTACTCGGTGCTATTATTGCTATTGGTAATTTTGAGCTATTTTTATGTGCGGTGCTTATTGCTGGTATTTTACAAGTTTTACTTGGTGTAGCTAAGCTAGGTGGCATAGCAAATTATATACCGAGTAGTGTTATAAAAGGTATGCTTACTAGCATAGGCATTTTAATTATTGCAAAACAAATACCCAAGGCCTTTGGCTATGATAGAGATGAACAAGGCAACCTTACGGAACTATTTCCTTTTGGAAATGAGGATATGCACGAATTATTACAACCGCTAAACCATATAGAAATAGGTGTAATTATAATTTGTATAATATCAATTATTATTATGCTTGCATGGGACAATCCTACAATAAAAAAGAAATTACCCTTTATACCAGGGGCTTTGGTGGCAGTAATTATAGCTATTGGTATAAACCAAATATGGCTTACAACCGGTAGTAAGTTAGCATTAGAAGAAGACCATTTAGTAAAGCTACCAGTAGCTAGTAACGTAAATGATTTTTTAAATTTTTCACATTGCCAAATTTTAACGGTTTCCTAAATGGCAAAGTAATTATGTATGGTATTTTTATTGCTGTCATTGCATCTTTAGAAACATTACTTAGCATTGAAGCAGTAGATAATTTAGATTCAGAAAGAAGAGTTACAAATACCAACAAGGAATTATTTGCACAAGGTGTTGGAAATATTGTATCAGGATTAATAGGCGGATTGCCCATTACTAGCGTTATTGTAAGAAGTAGTGCTAATGTAAACTCTGGTGCTAAATCAAAAATGTCAGCAATTTTTCATGGGTTATTTTTATTGCTTTGTGTAGTATTAATACCAAGTTTATTAAATAAAATTCCACTTTCTGCTTTGGCAGCTATTTTAATATTAACTGGTTATAAATTAGCTAAACCTGCTGTATTTACACAAATGTTTAAAAATGGCAAATATCAGTATATACCATTTTTAGTAACTGTTATTTTTATAATATCAATTGATTTATTTGGCTTTCCACATATACTAAAAGGGAAGGGTTTAATAATTGGTGTAGTAGCAGGGCTTGTTGCAGCTATTGGAGCTTTACTGCATGGCAATCTTAAAAATTCCTATTATTTTCACAAAGAAGAAAATGAAAATACACATGCTATTAATATTGATTTAGCAGAAGAAGTTTCATTTTTAAACAAAGCTTCTATTAGACAAACACTTGACAATATTCCTGAAAATGCAGTTATTACCGTCGATGCATCTAAAACTAAATATATTGATTTTGATGTGCTAGAATTAATAAAAGAATTTAAGGATATAAAAGCTCCATTAAAAAAAATAAATTGTACTCTTTTAGGTTTCAGTGACGAATACAAAATAGCAAATAGCTCCCATGTTTAACCAACTTATTTAAAAACTTTAAATTATAAAAAATGAAAACATTTGACAAAGAATTACAAAAAAATATTACTCCTAGGAATGCACTACAAATTTTAAAAAATGGGAATGAGCGTTTTATAAATAATATAAGAGAACATAAAAATTTATTAGAACAAGTAAATGAAACAAGTGCTGGGCAGTACCCATTTGCCACAATTTTAAGCTGTATAGATAGTAGAACATCTGCAGAGCTTATTTTTGACCAAGGACTAGGAGATGTGTTTAGTATACGCATAGCTGGTAATGTTGTAAACACAGATATACTAGGCAGTATGGAATTTGCCTGCAAAGTTGCAGGTTCAAAATTAATATTGGTACTTGGGCATACAAAATGTGGTGCAATAAAAGGTGCTTGCGACCATGTAGAAATGGGTAACCTTACTGTACTACTTTCAAAAATACAACCAGCAGTATTTAGAGAAAATAAAACTACTACTGTTAGAACCTCGGCAAATAAAGAATTTGTAGAAAACGTAGCAGAAATAAATGTAAAAATATCTATGAAAAGTATTGTAGAGCGAAGCTATGTATTAGCACAAATGCTAGAGCAGGGTGAAATTGCAATAATTGGCGCAATGTATGATGTAGAAACTGGGAAAGTAGAATTTTATAAAGATGTAGAATATATTAAAGATAAAGAAAATCCTAACTTTAGTCTTGCTAGTTTAAAGTAGTTCAATATTATTTTAATATTTAGAATCTATGAGTTTTAATAATACAAATACTAACACTTGTAGAATAATTGATACTATTTTTAAAAAATATTTATATGAATTTCAATAAAAATGCTAGCATAGAAAATGTTTTTGAACAAGTAAAAACATTTATACAACAAAAAAATATTCACATAGCATCAGAAGATACCAATAGACCATGGGGTGGCTTTTTGGTTTTGGATGAAGCCGATGCTGATAAATTTATTGCAGCATTTTTTTCCCATCTTACAAAAGATATTTTAAACATTAGTGGTAAGCTTAGCCCCAAAATTTTAATAGTAGCTCCGCTAAAAAGATTGAGCTGGCAATACCACCACCGCCGAGCAGAAATATGGAAATTAATAGCTGGTGAAGCTGCTGTGATTACAAGTGATAGTGATGAGGAAAATGAAATTATTCACTTACAAAAAGGCGATATTATTGAATTAAAAAAAGGGGAAAGACACAGACTGGTAGGAGAAGAAAACTGGGGCATTATAGCAGAAATTTGGAGACATACAGATGCCAACAACCCAAGTGATGAAGAAGATATTGTGAGGCTGCAAGATGATTTTGGGAGGTAGCGTGATTTTTAAACTGATGTTCTTTGTAAGTAATACTTCGTTGATTTTTTAAGAAATTGAAAAAGCATTGTTTTAGGCAGAAAGAAAAGCTATTGTAAGGGTCAAAAAAATGGTATATTTGGCCGAGTAATAAATAGTATTCTAAATGGATTTGTCAGAAGTTAAAGTTTATCGTATGACACACATTGACAATATTGAGCATATATTGCAAAATGGAATTACGCATAGAAATTCTTCAAATCATAATCCTACATATAAAGCTATTGGTGACGTTAGTTTAATAAATACAAGAGACCATAAACAGATTTTAGTGGATAATGGCGATTTTCATAACTCCGATGGAACAATTATTACCCTTGGAGATTTTATCCCATTTTATTTTGGAGTAAAAATGCCGATGCTATTTGTTATTCGGAATGGCGGAAATTTTGTTACGAAACCTACACCCGCTTCTGAAATTATTTATCTGGTTTGCTCACTAAATAGTATAATCAATAATGGAGATTTTTATTTTTCAGATGGACATGCAACCGACAACTTAACGTCATTTTACGATAGTTCTCAAATTGAGAACTTAGTAGATATAGTAGATTGGAATGCAGTTAAAGCCTCTTATTGGAGTGGGCAAGACAATCTAAACATAAAGAGAAAAAAGCAAGCCGAGTTTTTAATTTCCGATGATATTGCCCCCAATCTTATTGTGGGTTTTGGTTGTTATAATGAAATTGCTAAAAATATGTTGCTTGAATTTGGAGTTCAAGAAAATACAATCAAAGTGATACCTAATGCTTACTTTTAATAAACCGACATGATAAGATATATTACTGGCAACATTCTAGATAGCGAAGCTCAAGCATTGGTTAATACTGTAAATACAATGGGTATTATGGGAAAGGGCATTGCTTTACAATTTAAAAAAGCCTATCCCAACAATTATAAATCATATGAAAGGGCATGCAAAAATGAAGGTGTGGAGGTTGGAAAAATGTTTGTTACACTTGACCGCAATACAACTTCGGATGAAAAAACTATTATAAATTTTCCTACAAAAAAAAATTGGAGGAGGCCATCTGAGTATAAATATATTGAAGATGGCTTAGATAATCTTATTGAAGTAATTAATGCTAGAAAAATAAAAAGTATTGCTATGCCACCTCTTGGGGCAGGTAACGGTGGGTTAAGTTGGGAAAATGTAAAAAAGTTAATTGAGCATAAGCTAGGACATTTAGACATTGATATCTATGTTTATGAGCCGACATTGCAAATACAAGAACATTTAATGAAAGAAAGAGTGAAGCTTACAGATGCAAGAGCCTTGCTTTTATATGTATTGTATGATTTGGTTAAAAATGCGGAATATGTCTCAGAGTTTTCTAGTGAAAAGGTTTGTTACTTTTTACAAAAATTTGGCGCTAAAAAATATCTTAAACTAGACTTTGAACCAAATTTTTATGGTCCATATTCTGGGAAAGTCCGATTTATTTTAAATGCGATTAATGGAAGTTATGTGATGGGTTATAGCGATATGACTAAAAAACCTTTTGAGCCATTGACGTTAATTCCAGATACTTATGAAACTGTAAAAAAGCACATCGAAAGCAATATAAAATTGTTGGAAATTGCAAATAAAACTATTGTTTTTTTGACTGGTTTTTATTCTGACTTTGCTTTAGAATTATTATCGTCAATAGACTATATCTCTACAAAAGAGAACAGTTTTGATAAGCAAATAATTTCTGAGGGTTTGGAAAAGTGGAGTGATCGAAAGCGAACATTATTTTCTAATCCAAAATACCTAGATGTTTCGCTTCGACATCTTCTGTCAATCAATCTGGCCTAATTGCTAAAGCTGTAGAAAGTAGAAATTTTGTGAAATGGTTTTTTTACACACCAACCAAATTACTAGTTCGCTCTCTCATTGCTTTACAAAGCACACTATTGTCATATAATTTTTGCCCATACGAAGGTATCATAACTTTTAATGCTATTTGCCATTCAAGCGACTTCATTTTTTGTGGATAGCATTTTTTTAGCACATCTATCATCACAAATACTGAGGCAGATGCACCAGGAGATGCGCCTAGCAATACAGCCAATGAACCATCAGCAGCTGCTACTATTTCCGTACCAAATTCTAAAATACCTCCTTCCTTTTCATCTTTCTTTATAACCTGTACACGCTGCCCAGCTATAGCTAGTTACCAATCTTGACTTTTTGCTTCAGGCAAATATTCTTTCAATGCTTCTATTCTATCTTTTGCAATTGTGCCATCTTCTTTTTGTGGGGTATAATTTAATTCGCAAAAAGCTAAATGCCCTGTGCCAGCATTATTCTATGCATCTCAGCTTTCAGCAGCTACTTATGGCAGTCGTTCAAAAATGGCAATGGTTATATTAGGTTGCAATTCTTTTAATAAAATACCAAGTGTAGCACTCATTATTCCTGCACCAATTAAAATTACATCGGGGTTATTGGTCATAATAAATTTATATTTATTCAATATCATACCTATCCACACTTTCTATGCCTTGCAATGCTAACAATGCTGTTACAAGTTTTTCTAACTCATCTTTATCATGCACAAACACCTTTACGTTGCCTTTAAAAATTCCATCATTTGCCTCTATCGTCATTGCAGAAATATTTACTCTCAATTCTCCACTTATAAGATTTGTTATTTTATGTATCACCCCCACATCGTCTAACCCTACAATTTTTAGACCAGTAAGAAAAGATATTTCTTTATTTTTTGCCCACTTGGTTTTTACTATCCTATGCCCATGGTTTGCCATAAGCCTTGTGGCATTAGGGCAGTTTGTTCTATGTATTTTTAATCCCTCGCCTGTAGTTACAAATCCAAATACATCATCGCCTGGTATGGGGTTGCAACATTTAGCAAGCGTATACATTATTTTGTCGCTGCTTTCACCAAATATTATTAGCTCTGTATCTTTTTTATTTGCAGGTTTATAATCTGGGTCGTATACAAATTTTTCATCAGGCACCAACTTTACTGGCTTTGGTGCCATCAGTTTGTCACCATGCACCGTAAATTCCTTAAGCTCTTTTAGGTCTATTTTTTTTGTTGCTATTTCATACAATAAATCTAGCGTACTTTGTATTTTATAAAATTGGCAAAGTTCTTCCATATTGGTTACACTGTTGGCAGCACCAATACCTTCTAGCTTTTTTTGTAAAATATATTTTCCATCATCAGCAATTGTGCGCTTTTCTTCTTTTAAAGTGTCTTTTATTTTTGTCCTTGCCTTACTCGTTACCACAAAGTTGAGCCATTCTGTATTGGGCTTTTGTTTAGCACTTGTTATAATTTCTATTTGGTCACCGCTTTTTAGTTTATAACTTATTGGTACTAATTTGTGGTTTACTTTTGCACCTATACATTTGCTACCTACTGCAGTGTGTACGCCAAATGCAAAGTCTAGTGCGGTAGCACCAATTGGCAGCATTTTCACTTCGCCTTTTGGTGTGTACACATATATTTCTTCTGTAAGAAAAGATGATTTAAAATCTTGTAAAAAATCCAACGAATCGCTATCGTTGCTAGCTAGGCTTTCTCTTATTTGATGAAACCATTGATCAAATCTACTTTCTTCACTAGCACCTTCTTTATATTTCCAATGTGCCGCTAATCCTTTTTCTGCTATATCGTTCATACGCTTGGTGCGTATTTGCACTTCTACCCATTTGCCTTGTGGGCCCATTACTGTAGTATGCAATGCTTCATAGCCATTACTTTTAGGATTACTAAGCCAGTCTCTAAGCCTTTCAGGGCTTGGGTTGTAGGCATCGGTTATAATACTATATACTTTCCAGCACTCTTCCTTTTCTTTTTCGGCAGCTGCATTTACAAGTATTCTTATAGCAAACAAATCATACACTTCTTCAAAAGCCACACCTTTCTTTTTTATCTTACTCCAAATAGAATGTATACTTTTTGGTCTACCATATATTTCAAAATCAAAACCTATTTTATCTAATTTTTCTTTTATTGGTTTTATAAAATCGTTTATATATTTACTTCTCTCTTTTTTGGTATCTTGTAGCTTTTTGGCAATAAATTTAAATGTATCCGGCTCCATGTATTTCATGGATAAATCTTCCATTTCAGTTTTTATATTGTACAAACCCATACGGTGTGCAAGTGGCGCATACACATATACCGTTTCACTGCTTATTTTTAATTGTTTCTCCCGCTTCATGCTATCCATCGTACGCATATTGTGTAAGCGGTCTGCTAGTTTTATCAATATTACTCTAGGGTCATCTGTAAGGGTAAGTAAAATTTTTTTAAAATTTTCTGCTTGTTGCGATGTGTTGCTATCCAATACCGAAGAAATTTTGGTGAGCCCATCTACAATTTTAGCTATCTCTGCACCAAATTCCCTTTGTATATCTTCTAAAGTAATATCTGTATCTTCTACTGTATCGTGTAGCAAAGCACAAATAGTACTTCGTACGCCTAATCCTATTTCTTCAATACAAATCATAGCTACTGCTAGTGGATGCAGTATATATGGCTCTCCACTTTTTCTACGCATTGTTTTATGTGCATCAGCAGCCATTTCAAAAGCACGACGCAATAAAATTTTATCTCCCGGTTTTAAATTGGTTTTTAATAGCCTAAGTAAAGCCCTATACTCTCGAAGTATTAATTTTTTTTCATCCTCATCATTAAGGGTATATGGTATTACAATATTTTCGATAATTACATCCATTCATCACGAATTTACTGTAAAAGTTTTAGACGGCGAAAAAATGCTTACGCATGAAGAAGAGTCGTTAAAATTGGAATTTTAATACCTTAAACAACTATAATAATTTTATACTTTTTAAAAGTTGGAAAATTTCTTTCAACTAAATGTGCACATGCAATTGTGTGCTGATAGTTTTTAAATTATTATTTATTACATCTTCGCATTTACACATCTTTAGCACACGTTAATACAATAAACTATACCGTTTCTACATTTTTTTGTAAGCAT
>JANXOQ010000280.1 GCA_025357775.1 Ferruginibacter sp.
TTCTTTTTTGGTGAGGGATAAAATAAACTGAATAAATTTTGAACAGTTAAATGAGCAACATATTTTAATACCTAAACAAATTTTAATTGATATCTATACAAACTGGTGTTGCTGATACAAAGAAATGAAAGCTCTTTTAAAGTTTTTTAGAGAAAAGGAGGATGCAAAACAAACACTTATAATTTTTAATAAAAACTTTATTGAAGTATTGTAATAGCATTGGTAAATATATATTTGCAAAAATACAATGATGACAAAGATTGAAGATTTTATTGACTTAATAAATGCAGCTTTTAAAACACAGGTTTTTATTAAAATTACTATTGGTAATCTTAGAGAAAAAAAATCTTACTTAAAAAATATTTTTATAAAACCAGTTTTTATAAAAGAAAACGCCATGCTTTCGTTTGTGTATCGATACCAAGATAAAGATGTAACCAAAAATTTTCTTTTAGATGAGGCTAACAGTACAATAAAAAATTTGCTAAGCAGCTTTTTTTATAATGCAGAATTGTATACTACTACCGAAAATATTTATTATACACAAGATGCTAAAACTAGCAAAGAAAAAATAGTAATAAAATCATTGGAAAAAACTATTGTACAAAAGGAAATTACGCATGACAAGCAAAAGCAACGATTATTAAGTACAAATTCTATCTACCTAAAAGCACTTGGCATAACATCTGCAGAAGGAAATGTAAAAGCAGCCATGCAACACAAGTATAAACAAATAAATAAGTATGTAGAAATAATAGATGGTATTTTAAAAGAAACTCCCTTTGCTAATGGATTTAATGTAGTAGATATGGGAAGTGGAAAAGGCTATCTTACATTTGCGCTGTACGATTTTTTACAATCAAAAAAGATAGCTGTAAAAATAAATGGTATTGAGCTAAGAGAAGAACTAGTGAAAAAATGTAATGATATAGCTCACCAGTCTACATTTGATGGATTACAATTTACACAAGGTAGTATACAAGATGTAGAGCTTACGGCTGTAGATATGCTCATTGCCTTACATGCATGTGATACTGCCACAGATGATGCCATAGCAAAAGGTATAAAAGCCAATGCAAGTTTTATAATATGTGCACCATGCTGCCACAAGCAAATACGCAAACAAATTTCGCCTACCAATGCACTACAAAACATAACCAAACATGGTATTTTGCTTGAGCGGCAAGCTGAAATGATAACCGATACTATTCGTGCATTAATACTAGAAGCGCATGGCTACAAAACGAAAGTGTTTGATTTTATTGAAGAAGAAAATACGCCAAAAAACGTATTGATTGTTGGTCGAAAATCAAAATTTTCTGATATTGGTTTCAATGATAATATGGAAAAAATAGCGGCGTTAAAAAATTTATTTGGAATAAAAGAGCATTATCTTGAAACGATAATATGAACCAATATATAACTGATTTTAAAATATAGAGATTTAGAAGATTAGAGAATTTATAAAATGCAAACCTATCCACCGCATTACAGCCTTTTAAAACCCCGTATTGTGTTTACGAAAAATGCATAAGCGCCTTTTCGGTAAAACTGCAAAAAAATAAAAAGATAATTTTATTGTCGAAATATTTTTAATTGTATAAAATTGCATTGCTATCTTCATAACATGGCAAATGAAAATATTCAAAACCGAAGGCTAGGTTTATTTCAATCTACCGTTTTAAATATGATAGATATGGTAGGCATTGGCCCATTTGTAACCATGCCTATTGTAATGAGCCTTATTGGAGGTATGTACCTGTGGGCTTGGGTTGCAGGTGCAATACTTTCTTTTATAGATGCTATGGTGTGGAGCGAACTTGGCGCTGCATACCCACATGCAGGTGGTAGCTACAACTTTTTAAAAGTAGCTTATGGTGAAAAGGGTGTAGGAAAAATGATGAGCTTTTTGTATGTGTGGCAAACCATTATACAAGCTCCATTGGTAGCTGCTAGCGCAGCCATTGGGTTTGCACAATATTTTATTTACCTAGTGCCGTTAGAAATTTGGCAACAAAAAATATTAAGTGGTACTGTAATAATATTTGTAACTTTTTTATTATACAGAAAAATTGATAGCATTGGCAAAATAGGTGTGCTACTTTGGGTGGGTGTTATTGCTACCCTTGCATGGATAATTTTTGCAGGAATTGCAAATGGTAATTTTATGCAACCAATTTTTAATAGTACAAATTTTAACGGCTTAAAAACTATTTCTTCTTTTGTATTTGGGCAAGCATGCGTAAAAACTATTTACAGTTACCTTGGCTATTACAATGTATGCCACCTTGGTGGAGAAATAAAAAACCCTTCCAAAAATATACCAAAGAGCATGTTTATTTCTATTATTGGTATTGCAATTTTATACCTTACTATGAATGTGAGTGTGTGTAGCGTAATACCTTGGCAAGAAATAAAACATTGGGTAGATACTGATACAAAAGTATTTGTAATAAGCACATTTATAGAAAGATTGTATGGGCATACTGCCGCTGTTGTAATTACGATTATGGTTTTGTGGGTAGCGCTTGCATCATTATTTGCAGTAATGCTTGGTTATAGCCGTGTACCATTTGCTGCTGCACAAGATGGTGCATTTTTTAGTATTTTTGGTAAGCTGCACCCTACCAAAAACTTTCCTTATATTTCATTACTTATACTTGCTGCATTTGCATTTGTATTTAGTTTATTATTTCGCATGGGCGATGTTATAAGTGGCATTTTAGCCATGCGAATAGTAGTACAATTTATTGGGCAAGCTGTGGGGCTTACATTACTTCGTAAAAGAAAAGACAGTGACGAACTACCTTTTAAAATGCCACTATATCCTTTGCCTGTAATACTTGCCATTGGTATGTGGCTATTTGTATTTTGGTCTATTGATACAAAAATATTATGGATGTTTGCCTTAGTATTGGGTACAGGTATTTTTGTATATTTTATAAAAGCACATTTTAAAAAGGAGTGGCCGTACAAGTAAAATTTTAAACCACATTGCAACAAAAACTCTTGAAATTATATGTTATGAAAAAATAAACTGCACTATATAAAAAATCTTCTTCGTGCTTGTAATTTATTTTACAGAAAAAAAATTACAATTTTAAATATTAATTAATGATACCAGAAAAATAATATTTAAATACTAATTGCTCTATACTAAAAATTCTTGCAATTTCTTTTTTAAACTACCTCGTATCTTTACAAAATGCGGATTTATTTGGTAGGGTTTATGGGTGTAGGCAAATCTTATTTAGGCAAAATATGGGCAAAAGAAAACAATCTTAAATTTTGTGACCTAGATGAGATAATAGCACAAGAAGAAAAAATGACTATTGCAGAAATATTTGAAAAAAATGGAGAAAATTATTTTAGACAAAAAGAAAAAGAAACATTATTAAAAACTTTAACTTTTCAAAATACAATAATTGCCTGTGGTGGCGGAACGCCATGCTTTTTTGATAATATAAATTGGATGAGGAAAAATGGAACGGTAATATTTTTGAATGAAACAGTAGAAAAGATTTTGCTAAATATTACAAACGATAAACAAGTAAGACCTTTACTAGAAAATTTGAATGAAGCCGAGAAATTTACATTTATTCAAAATAAATTAGCAGAACGTTTGCCATTTTACATTCAAAGCCATATAATATTATCTACAGAGCAGTTACATACAAATGCATTTAAACTCATTCAAGATTTTATGAAAAATAATTTAAAAAATGCATAGAAATTTTTTAAAAATAGCTGCATTATTGGGAGCATTAACGGTTATTTTAGGAGCATTTGCTGCACATAGCATAAAAACAAAAGTTACACCTGAAACATTATCAATTTTTGAAACTGGGGTTAGGTATCAAATGTATCATACATTTGCCCTTTTTATAACAGCTATTTTGTATAAAGAATTTACTACAAAATATATTGTGTTTGCTGGCAAATTATTTATTATTGGTATTATTATTTTTAGTGGCTCACTATATTTACTTACAATAGCAAAAGCTACTGGCTACAATAACCTTTTATGGCTTGGTGCTATTACACCGTTTGGTGGTGCAGCTTTTATTGCTGGCTGGGCTGTACTATTAAAAGGAATAATACATAAATAATTATTTAATTGAAATTGTGTAAACTTTATTGGTAGTAAAACTTGTTTTAACCTTTTGGGGAATTTTTCGTGAAGCAATAGTTTCATAAAGTTACGCAGCATTTTTTGTATTAATAACTCTACTAACTACATCTAATAAAGCAATTGCATACGGTTTGGAAACAGATGGAAAATCTTCTAAAAATTCGTTTAAAGAAATATCAGTTTCCAAATTATTAAACAAAATTTTCATTGGTACTCTTATACCTATAAACAATGGTAGTCCATTTAAAATTTCTTTATTTATGATTATTAATTCGTTAA
>JANXOQ010000288.1 GCA_025357775.1 Ferruginibacter sp.
GCCACCACCCGAATTTAAAAATGCTGCCAATGTTTTTAATACACTATGCTCTATAAATTTTTCGGGCTTGTTGGTTTTTAAATCTATACGCAAAGTGCTTTTAAACTCTACGGTTTGGCTTTCGCCTTGTTGTATTACCGCTGCCCAATTGTATGTAGCTGCTGGTAATGCTTGTACAAATTGTGGTGCTAGTAATTGGTAATGCTGCAATGCCAATTGCTTTTGCTCTGCTTTTACTATAGGAAAAGTACCCAATATATACACAAACTCCTCCTCGGTAAGGCCATAAATATGGGCAATAATACCATCTAGCTCTGCCCGTAGTTTATTGCGTTCAACATCGGACCTCACCCCCGACCCCTCTCCAAGGGCAGAGGGGGCTACCCAAGCTGTCTGCATTACCTCTTGCCACAAATCGGCAAACTCGGCGGTGGTGCATATTAATTTTGCTGCTTTTTGTATAATGGGTTTGTACCATTTATCTTTTGGTTTTAATCTTGGTAATGGTAATTGATAAAGATAAAATGTATTTAAATTTGTTGTAACTCTTGCCCTTAAAATATAGTCTGCAATAAAGCTATTTAAAAATGTTGTAAGTTGAATTAGGTCAGAATATGAATACCTTAATTGATTATATTTCTTTTCATCATGTTTAAAAGGAAAATGTGTTGTAAGGGAATTCCCTGTTACACCATTTTTTGGCAAAAGTGTAGTTACTAAAGTCCTTTCATTTGTGTTTGAGGATATTTTTCGAATGGCTAAACGATAGGTTTCATAATCATTACAAAAATCTTTTGGTGTTTTTTCAAGTAATGAAATACGTTTGAGCTTTTTTTCTAAAAACTCATTTCTTATTTCAGGCTCGTGAATCCAATAACGATTTTCAGAAAATTTGCTATCAAAATGCCAAATATTTTTACCTTCAAAAAGAGGAAAAGCAGTTGGATTTGAATGGAAAAAAGACGCACCTCTATTCATGTGAAATTCTTCTCCATATAATTCTAAATCCCAACCGAGAATATCTCCATTCAATAGTGGATGGGCAGAGATTTTATTAGAAATAACAACCTCTTGTTCGTTCTTAAATTCTATAACCGAAAAACTATCAGGACTTAATTTTTTTATTAAATCTACAGAAATATTTAATGAACCATGTTGAGGAAAATTTTGTAATTCTTCTACATCTTGTCGCATAAATGCTGTAGGAAAATTTGTGGTTAACCCGCCTTTTTCAAAACTCAATACAACAAATTTGAACATTCTATGAACTCCTTCAAATATTTCTTTTCTGTTTTCAAACCCAAAAAGACCTGTTATGTTATTTTCATTAAACAGCATTTCTCTTAATTGCTTAGTGCCCAAATCGGTATAAATACCACTCGGTATTACAATCCCACAATAACCGTTAGGTTTTAAAATATTTTTAGATTGCTCAATAAATAGTTTATATAAATTTATATCAGAGCCATCTTTTTTACCATTTGTTATAGATACTTGATTTTTATATTGAGGTGATGTTCTGAAATAAGTAGTAACATGAGGATAAGAACCTAAAAAATTTAACCATGCTTCACGTAATTCTTTATTTTCTAATAACACAGATTGTTCTTTCTCAAAATCTTGTACAGTCATTTTGTTTTTAGTAACTATATCAGAATGAGTCATAAAAAACTCCTTTGATTGCGGT
>JANXOQ010000294.1 GCA_025357775.1 Ferruginibacter sp.
TTTCATCAATATCAATACCCGCTACAACATTAAAGCCTTCTTTTAAAAAACCATGAGATAACCCACCAATCCCACAAAAGAGATCAACCACAACACTATTTGATTTTTTTTTGATTCTCATCGTTTAAAAAAACTTTATATTAAAAATTTTTAGGCAATTTAACAAACATTAATAAATAATTCTAAAAATAATAATTCCAATTTTACATTTATCGCAGATTACGCATTAGAAATTTTATATCATTATATCTTGATTATCTTTTACTTTTCCCTATTTTGTTTCAAAAGCGTAATCAGGGTTAAAAAATTTTCTTAGGTTAGAAATACATTTCGCTTTTTGGTACATTGTATTTTGCAAAAAATTTATTTACTTCAGGTAAATATTTTATACCAAGATTTTATTTGTGCTTAACATTAAAATATTTTAATTTCATTACTATTTTAATACACTGCTAAATACCTTTTGCAACAATGCAGTACTTCTAGCTTCCGTTTTTGTGCGTATCGCCATCTCTTTCTCGGCTATTTTATTAAACATCATATTAGCTACCAATCCGCTCATTAAATTACCTAAGTCTAAATTTAATTTATCGCCAACAAACATTCTTGCCGGAGCTATAAGCTCATTCCATTGGCTTGTTATTTTGTATTCTTGTAGTGCATTGTTCATTGCTGGTGCTATAGCCTTACGCAAAGTGTCTCCTATGCTGGCTCTCAGAAAATCTGTGGCTGAAGTACCCCCTTTTTTTACAATACCAATGGCATCATTAAATTTCATATTTTTTATTCCACCTAAAAATATTGGTATTGATTTTTCGACCGTTTTTTCTGCAGCGGTGCTTAGTGTGGTAGAAAACTTATTTATTTCCGAGCTCAAACCAAGGGTTTCCATAGTAGTAAGTATTTTCCCTAAGTCTCCAGGTAGCAGAGATTCCATTAATGTTTGTTTACTAAATGCTCCTTTTTTTCCTAGCAAGCTGCCTCCATACTCCGTACCAAAAGATAGTAACTCTCTTACAGCAGCGGTAGCATCATCAGCTGTTAAAAGATTTTTAATAGTATTACAAGAAGAAAAGAAAAGCGAAAAGCTCAAAAGGCAAAGAGTAAATATTTTTTTCATAAGAATGGTACTTTTATAAATATAAAAAGTTTTAAAACTATTAAAACTAAACTCAAAATTTCATTTCTGGTATACTTCCTTCCACAATAAGATTAGCAGCCGTTTTACTCATTATTTCTTCTACACTAACACCTGGTGCTCTTTCAAGCAATTTAAATCCACTTGCTGTTATTTCTACAACTGCTATATCTGTTACAATTTTTTTTACACAATTTGTGCCAGTAAGTGGTAGACTACATTTTTTTAATAGCTTACTTTCCCCAGCAGGGTTAGTATGCATCATAGCTACAATTATATTTTTTGCAGATGCCACTAAGTCCATAGCTCCGCCCATTCCTTTTACCATTTTACCAGGTATTTTCCAGTTAGCAATATCTCCATGTTCGCTTACTTCCATAGCACCTAATACTGTAAGGTTAATTTTTCCTGAGCGTATCATTCCAAAGCTCATAGCACTATCAAAAATAGAAGACGCTGGCAGCGTTGTTATGGTTTGTTTTCCTGCATTTATTAAATCTGCACTCTCCTCTCCTTCTATTGGAAAAGGTCCCATACCAAGCAATCCGTTTTCACTTTGTAAAACCACATCTATTCCCAATGGTATATAATTTGCCACAAGAGTAGGTATACCAATGCCGAGGTTTACATAAAAACCATCTTGTAGTTCCTTAGCTATTCGTTGTGCTATTTGAAATTTATTTAAAGCCATAAAGAAAATTTGAAAATTTACTAAAATTAAAATTTCACCAGTGAGTTATTATATTTGAATACATTTTAAAATACATTACAAAATCAAAAATTAAATGCCCACTGCCCACTATTAACTTTTCCTAATTGTCTTCTGCTCTATCCTTTTTTCATAATTTTCACCTTTAAAAATCCTATGTACATACACACCTGGCGTATGTATAAAATTTGGGTCAAGCTCTCCATCTTCTACCAATTCTTCTACCTCTGCAATAGTTATTTTTCCTGCCATTGCCATTAGTGGGTTAAAGTTTCTTGCAGTATCTTTATAGATAAGATTTCCTTGTTTGTCTCCTTTCCATGCTTTTACTATTGCATAGTCTGCATCAAAAGCATATTCCATTAAGTAGTCTTTGCCATTAAAATTTCTCACTTCTTTTCCTACTGCTACCTCAGTACCTACGCCCGCTGGTGTAAAAATAGCAGGCATGCCGTAGCCAGTAGCCATACATCTTGTAGCCAATGTACCTTGTGGTATTAGTTCTACTTCTAGCTCTCCAGATAATAATTGTCTTTCAAATTCTGCATTTTCGCCTACGTAAGATGCAATCATTTTTTTTACTTGCTTTTGTTGTAACATTAATCCTATACCAAAGTCATCCACTCCCGCATTGTTAGATATACAAGTAAGATTTTTAACAGCTTTTTTTACCAGGGCAGTTATGCAATTTTCAGGAATTCCACACAAACCAAATCCTCCAAGCATTAAAATTTGTCCATCTTGAATATCTTTTACTGCATCATCTGCATTTTTATATAGTTTATTCATAAACTCTTTTTAAATAATCAACTTTTTTCTTAATACGAAATGGTTTGTGTATTGGGTAAAATAAGGGAACTGTATCTTGAAATACTTCAGCAGAAATAAATCCTTTTAAAGCAAAACGAATTACAAAATCTTTTTGAAATTGGTTACTAGAATATCCAGTTATTCTATTACTATCTCTAATACGAGTTTGTTTAATAATTAATGAATCTAATATAATTTTAAACACATCATCATTTGCTAAATAATATTGATAACTTTTATAGAAACCTTTTTTATCAATTTTGTATTTATTAAAAATTTTTTGTTGAATGGTATAATTTTCTTTATCTAAATTAAGCAAAGTGTTTTTTGAAATGAATTCTTTTGTAAATGCATCAGCTTTCATTTGATCCCAAAGAATATTTTCCATATCTTTTGGCTCAATAATGCCATAAGGTACTTTGCTGTTAAAACATGCTCCTAGAAAGAAACATATGAGTATAAAAAAATTAAATTTCATTACTTTAAGCCCTCCCTATAATTATTAACATTTGTTAAGTCAAGTCGAGTAAGTAGTTCAAGTGCTTTAGCTTTATCTTGTGGCAATGCTTTTGAAAAAACCCTTACCAATTCATTTGCTTTCCCTTGAAAGAAAAATTGGTTTATCATTGTATTTGGGTTTTGGTTATTAAACACAGACATAATGTTCAATACATTCATCATATCTTGTCTTGCAGCTTTTTCATCTTCATAAAATTTATCAAGCCCCAAACGATAATAATTATAGTACACATCATGCATTACGGCATATCTACCATTTAGTAAGTTTTCCGCCAACCAATACCTATTTCTAATACCGTCAAACGCTTTCCAACCCTTTATTCCACGTCCATCGGGTGCATTATTTACAATATTTTGTGCTTTTAAAAAAGCTGATTCTCCGCCTCTTAGTGCAAAGGATTCACTATCAAATCCAATAATCATATTTGCATAATAAGCTATAATTGCAGTAAGGTTAGAGATTTGTGCATCATTTCCACTTATTCTATTTTCGTTGAATTCTAATAATTGAAATTCTAGATATTTAAAAATTACATCATCATCTTTAAAATTAATAATAGGCGATAAATAGGTTGTATTAAAAACTGGTCTAGCGGCTTGTATAATTAATGATGCATTATAAATATTAGCATCATCAGTTGGGTTAAGATTCAATATAAAAGTGCACTCAATTTTTTCTTTGGAAGTGTACACATCTTTTGTCCACTTTCTAGTATTTAAAAAAGTGGTTAGTGCTGTTTGTAAGGTATTAAAAGTATTTTTATTTACATTATTACCAATTTGCTGCGCATTCACAGTAACCCTAGCGTTTAGCTCTTGTGCTTTAGCAAAGTAAAATGAAGAATTAACCATTAAAAAAAGCAAAAGTTTTTGCATCTTATTTTTTTATAATTGTGTTTAAAATATCTTTTGCCACTTCCTCTTTTGATTTTGTATCAAAAGAAAATTCATTTCCCGCTTTATCAAAAATGGTAATTTTATTAGTATTAAGACCAAAACCTGCACCTGCATCTCTTAAAGAATTAAGCACAATAAAATCTGCATTCTTATTTTTCATTTTTTTTAATGCATTTTCTTTTTCATTTTCTGTTTCCAATGCAAAACCAATTAAAATTTGATTTTCCTTTTTTAATTCCCCTAACTTTTTTAATATATCTACTGTTTTTTTAAGTTCCAATGTAAAATTTGTATCATTCTTTTTTATTTTTTCAGTAGCAATAATTACTGGTGTATAATCTGCCACCGCCGCACTCATTATCGCAATATCAATTTTATCGAAAATTTGTACACAAGCCTCATACATTTCAGCAGCTGATTCCACATTTATAAGTTTTATATTATTGGGCACAATTTCAAAAGAAGGACCAAGTACAAGCGTTACATTAGCTCCCCTAGCGGCACAATCTTTCGCTAACGCAATTCCCATTTTTCCAGTACTGTTATTCCCAATAAATCTTACAGGGTCCATTTTTTCATGGGTAGGCCCAGCAGTTATTAATACCCTTTTATTTATTAAATCTTTTTCCTTTTGCAAATAGTTTGAAAGCAATATTAAAATTTCTTCAGGCTCTGCCATTCTACCTTCTCCCAGCAAACCACTAGCAAGTTCTCCATTATTTACTGCCAATACTATATTGCCAGCAGATTGTAAATTAGTAATATTTCTTTTTGTGCTGGCATGTAGCCACATGTCTTCATCCATTGCTGGTGCTATTATTACCTGGCAAGTGGCAGAAAGATAAATAGCTTGTAACAAATTATCGCATATTCCATTAGCCAACTTAGCTATTGTATTGCAAGTAGCAGGTGCTATTAGCATTACATCTGCCCATCTACCAAGCATTACATGGTTAGCCCAAGTATCTTCTTCAAACAAATGTGTAAGTACCTTATTTTTAGAAAGTGTAGCAAGCGTAAGAACTGGTATAAAATTACAGGCAGACTCTGTCATAATTATTTTTACATCCGCACCTGCCTTTATTAATAATCTAACAATATTTGCAGCTTTATAAGCCGCAATACTGCCGGTTACACCTAATAAAATTTTTTTTCCTTGTAACATAATAATAAAAAACGACGGTATTATACCGTCGTTAAAATTATACATTAATATTGAAAAGTTTTCTTAAAATTTATTATCTAAACAAATCTTCTTCGTTTTTACGAAAATATACCTTATCCTCCAAAAACTCAGTTGTAGCTAATAAAGCAGCATTTGGCATACGCTCATAAGCACGAGATATTTCTATTTGTTCTTTATTTTCATGTATTTCTTCTAAACTATCTGTATGGCTGGCAAACTCTTCGAGCTTACTATGTAATTCTTCTTTTACTGTAATATTTATTTGGTTTGCTCTTTTTGCTATAATAGCAATAGATTCATATAAATTTCCAGTTTTATCTTTCATATCAGATAATTTTTTGGGTTCTACACTACTGTTAGTGTTAGAGCTTAGCTGACGACGGATTTTGCTCATTTGTAATTGTTTTTATATTGTTTTTACTTAAATTACTATAATTCTCTGCATCTTTTAAGAATTTGCTTTCAGGAAATCTGTCTGCAAAATCAGAATATTCGATGGTTACTTTTTCAAATCTTTCAATTTGTTTTTCTAAAATACTTAGTTTAGCAAATCTATAATATGATTTAACAACCATATATTTATAAGTATCTGCCTTAATAGACTCTGGATAATTATTCAATAACGTATTAAATGCCAAACCAGAAGATCTAAATTGTCCGAGGTTATAATACAATTGAGCAGCTCTAGCTTCTTTAAGTTCTAGCTTGGCTCTACCTTCATCTATAACTGCGTTGGCATCCTTTATTTTAAGTGAACCAGCGTGTGTATTTATAAAGGTTTGCATCATATTTAAAGCCTTTACAGTATTTACCTGTTCCAATTCAATTTTTGGACTTTGCTTATAAAAACAATAAGCATGCATAAAATCTACTTCTTCTGCCTTTGCATTATTATGAAAAAAATCTAAATAACCTTTGTATAAACTACTTGCATGTTCATACTCCTTTTCATAAAAAAAACAGTATGCATATTTGTAATATAGTTCTTCAAACTTTTCAGTTCCTTTAAGTGCTGGAAACAATTCTTCATAAATTGTAGAAGCATTTCTATACTGCTTTTTTTCGTAGTATTCATTTGCTTTAGACAGCTTATAGTTTACATCTTTACTTTTTTGTATTTTACTAAACTTGCTACAAGATGAAAGTACAAAAAACAAAAAAATTAGCACTGAATATTCTATTAATAACTTCATATTATTTTGTAAAATTAATGTTTTTTTTCAAATTTGAGTCTTTTATATTTAGCTACCAATAATTGAACGTTAATGAAATTATAAACATTAAAATCAAAACTATACTTTTTAATTAATAAATTGTATTTACGCAATTTGTGGTCTTTTAAAAGACAAATTAAAAATTTGATATTAGAAAAAATATCAATAATCCGATCTTCTTTACACACTTTAATTAAAATTTAATAATATGCAATTTTCAAAAGGTTAATTTATAAAGCAAACTTTTAAAACATGTTACTTAATAATTTTAAATAAATAGGTTTAATATGATTATTCTCAAATGCCTTTATTGTTTGTATTTGCTATAAGAGCTCACCTAAATTTTAGGGTCAGCCTTAGCTTGTCGAAGGCGAATTATACCATAAAAATCAATACTTTGTTTATTTTAGATTGCCTACGACAAGTTCAGGCTGACTATTTTACAATTCGATGCTAACAATAAAATCATTAACGATAATTGATTTTATAAACCTTTACGAGTAAAATACTTAATTCTAAAAATAAAAAAGCTTTTAATGTTTAAGAAAATAAATTCTAACTGTTAAAATAAGGTAGCCAAAAAATAAAACAATCTTTTACTAAAATGTAAAAGACTGTTCAATCAAATTGATAATTTCCTTTTC
>JANXOQ010000297.1 GCA_025357775.1 Ferruginibacter sp.
CCTTCCGCATCAGATGCGCAAGGCTTTCTCAGTTATAAAGTTTCTGATAAATGGCAAATAGAATTATTAGGTATTTTTTCTACTTCAAGGTTTACCTATTTCCCAGAGTCAGTAAAAAAAACATCTTCTGTTTTTTCTCCATTTTTTTCTGCTAACTTAGGGTTAGATATAAACTTTGAAGGGCAAGAAAGAGATTCATATACAACTAGTTTATTAGGCTTATCTATTTTGCAAAATGTAAATAAAAAAACAAAATTAAAGTGGATGCTAAGTCGCTTTAAAGATGATGAAAAAGAAAATTTTGATATAGCAGGTTCATATCTTTTTGGCGACAGAGATTTTGATAATACTAGTGCTACATTTGGGCAAATAACAAATACTTTGGGTGCTGGGTATTACCAAAATTATGCACGAAATTTATTAAATATAGCAGTATACAATGCAAGCCTAAAAGGAAGCACAGAGTTAAAAAATAATTTTTTACAATGGGGTCTATCAGCTGAACAAACTAATATAAAAGATAAATTAGCACAGTTTGAGTATAGAGATAGTGCAGGATATTCTTTGCCTTATACAGCAGGACCATTAAGTATTTACAATGTACAAAATAGTACAGTCGATTTAAGTATTCAAAAATATAGTGGCTATCTTCAAAATAATATTAGAATTCTTAAGCGCAATGCAGATATTACTTTGCAAGCTGGTATGCGTTTTAATTACAATAGTCTCAATAAAGAATTTTTAATAAGCCCACGTGCACAACTAAGCTACAAGCCTTTTGGTAAAAAAGATATTGTTTATAAAATAGCAGCAGGAATGTATAGCCAGCCTCCATTTTATAGGGAATTAAGAAAATTTGATGGTAGTATAAACCTTGGCATAAAAGCACAAAAAAGTGTACAAGTTGTGGGAGGTATTGATTATAATTTTAAAGGATTTGGAAATAGATCTATGCGTTTTACTTCGGAGGCGTATTACAAAAGCATGACTGATATTGTACCTTACGATATAGACAATGTAAAAATTCGTTACCTAGGCGATAACAATGCCTCTGCTTTTGCAACGGGGGTTGAGTTTAGATTATTTGGCGAACTAGTAAAAGATGCAGAAAGTTGGATAAGTGTAAACTTTATGCGTACCAAAGAAAATTTAACAAACGATTTTTATTATGATTACAAAAATGCAGCTGGTGAAATTATAAATGCAAATACTCAAGATAGAATTGTGAATGATAGTGTACAAAACGAAATAGGACTGGTGCGTCGTCCAACAGACAGATTGATAACAGTAGGGCTTTATTTAGAAGATTATTTACCAACCAATAAAAACTTTAAAGTACATCTCAATGCAATTTATGGTAGTAATATGAGTTACAATGTACCAGGCTCTACAAAGTATAGAAATGCCCTTATCATTTCGCCATACATTAGGCTGGATATGGGTTTTAGCGCATTATTATTAAGCGAAAAATCATTAAGAAGGAGTCATAATCCTTTTAGAAAATTTGAAAACATTTGGGCAAGTTTTGAAGTCTTTAATCTTATAAACAAGGAAAACGTAATTTCATTTCAGTTAATAAAAGATTTTTCAAATACGACTTACGCTATACCCAATAGACTTACCCCAAGGTTGATAAACTTTAAGATTGTGGGGAAGTTTTAATTATTTCTGCACATCACAATTTAATAATGTGCATATTTATTTTAGGCATACAGGTATCCTATGTTTAAATTTGGTAATACATATTTAAAAATTAAATAAAGCTATAAAAATTGACAGAAACAATTATCAATTTAGAGAATGTAAACCCTATTGAATTTTTCGGAGTTAACAACGG
>JANXOQ010000236.1 GCA_025357775.1 Ferruginibacter sp.
AATGAGTGTTTATCTGCTAAAAGTGTCTTTTAAGTGCATAAAAATGGATTTATACCATTTTGTATCGGTACATTTTTTACCCATTTTTGGGGAAGTGTTGGGGATATGTTTCGGCATGTGTTGCCGTTTTTTACAAAATACATCCCACAAAAAAAGCAGCTATATCTGCTGCTTAAATGGTGGTTATTTATCGTTTAAATAACGGCTAAATGATAGTGTTAATAGGCATTACAGGCTTCAATGGTTGTAATGAGCTTCTACAGGGCAGCTATGTGGTTTAAAATGGCAGTAAACAGCTGTTTGGTTTATTTTACACAATCTACCTAAAATCGGCAGTTATGTATTGTGGATTTGCATTTTTTGCACACTTTTTTTAATTGGTTGGGTGTTTGGTTTTATGCCCTATATTCGACTATTAAAATACCAACCAGTACATGTAATAATTTCTTGATTATTTCATTACGATATATATTAGAATAAAAATTTTTATGATATGAAAAACTTGGTACTGCTTTTTGCCGCTTTTATTTTTTTTACAAATGACGCATTTTCTCAAAACAGTTATAATGATTGTCCCTATGGCTATGGGTTATACAACAACAGCGGTATATGTGGTGTGTTATCAATTAAGCAAATTTTATTAACCGGCAAATACAATACAAGTCAAATTCCAAGTTTGGACTATGAGATAAGTGCAAATGGCGACTTGGCGAAGGCAGAAATACATTTTAGTACTGATGGTATAAATTTTTCTTTGGCAGCTACAAATACGACTGTAGATAACAGCGTTTCTGTTAAAACATATTATCATAACGACTCCCCACGCCAATCTTATGAGAAAATATATTACCGGATAAAAGGGGTAGACCTGGCGGGAAGTATTGTTTACAGCAATATCATTATGCTTACATTGAAAAATATGTTTGGCGATATAAAAGCATTTCCTAATCCTGCACAAACTTTTATTAAATTGCAAATAAAAGATAATCTAATAGGTACAGCAATAAAAATAAGATTGTTGCAATCGGATGGTAAGCTGGTGCTGGAAAAAAGCCTTAGAAATGCAACTACAATTGAAACTATTACTTTACCATTATTAGCCAACGGTAATTATATAATAGAGACGCAAACAATTTACGGCTTAAAAAAAACTACCATAGAAGTTTTACATTAATTCAAATATCATCGAGTTTATGAAAAAAATAACAAAAACAATTACATCGCTCAACGAAAATCTGGAACACAAAAAAATAAATCGAAGAAATTTGATTGCTTCTATTTTTGGTGCAGTCATTTTAGGCGGTAGAACAAAGGCTAAGGCCGAAACTAAAGATAAAGAATCAACAAAGCCACCGTATGGAAACGATGCATATGGCGGTTAGAACTATTGTAAATACCCTCATCTTTTTGTTAATTAATGAAATATTATTATGCCTTTAAAACGAGTACCACTACCAAATGCAGATAGCGGCAATTGGGGAACCCTATTAAACGCTCAT
>JANXOQ010000344.1 GCA_025357775.1 Ferruginibacter sp.
TAGTTGAGAAAAGATTGGCTGTCCGAGATAATTTGTAGATTTGTTCATATCAAACTTTATTGTGTAGTAACTACAAAGTTGGTAAAGGGTGGCCATAAAACCACCCTTATTTTTAATTTATCTCGGACAACACTAATTAAAAAACTCTCTTTTTTCGTCTTCCGGCTAGAGCTTTGTGTGTAGTGCATTTTACTCGCCTAACAATTCTTGAATCTCTGTTTGCAAAATTGGTAGGTATCTAATAACAATACCCCAAATTATATCGTCAGATACAGAGTCGTAGTCATGAATAATTCTGTTTCTAGTGTCGACAATTTTTCTGGAATTTGAGATTAAAATTGTTTCATCATGTTTTAAAATTCTGCTTAAAGCTTCGCCAATTATCTCAATGTTTCTTTCGACAGCTCTTTTAGTTCTTAGGTCATTTTGATATTTCGCAATTTTTTTGTACTGCTATTAAAGAAACTTTCAATTTCCATAATGGCATTCAAAATATCATAAAGCCATGCTTTAATATCATTGTCCATAAACAAGTTGTTTTTGGTGGTTAACAGACTGCCTGAAATATGGATTTTTCAAAGCCTTTTCTTCTAACAGGTCAATGGGTCTTTTGAATATATCCTGTAAAGAAAATTTGAAGTCGAAATAGTTGTCTGCATAATCTTCTACCGCTATATTTAGAAAGTCCACAATTAAATCAATATCACTTTTTTTATCGAAATTGTCTGTCAAAACCGAACCAAAAGCGTACAGACTTTTAACCTTGTGAGTTTCACAAAGTTTAATTATTTCTAGTGTATATGTTTCAAGTCTTTTCATTGTCAAAAAATAGTGAAACAAATTTACATGGTTTTATTGAACTTATATTTCTAGGTCGAACTTTGGTGGCTTGCAGCCGTATTACACACAACTTTTCACATAGCGGTTCTTAGCCTACTTTTACTACAATCCCAACTCCACACTAGGATCCCAATAATGTTTTTTAAAGTCAATTATTTTTTCATCTTTTACAATTATTTTTTCTTTCATTAATAATTCTTCCATAAGTGTAGGTGTTGCAAAATGAAACTTTCCAGTAAGCATTCCGTTTCTGTTAACAACTCTATGTGCTGGTACTTTTGGCTTTTGGTTGTGTGCGGCATTCATGGCCCAGCCTACCATTCGTGCAGATAATGCTGTGCCTAAAAAATTTCCAATAGCACCATAGCTTGTTACACGCCCCTTGGGTATTTGCCTCACCACAGCATACACATCATCAAAAAATGTAAATGTACCATCTGCTTTTTTTGTATTTTTTGCCATGGTTATTTTGTATTGGTTTTTAAGATAATAACAGGAGGTCTTTCTATTAGTAGCATTTCTTTTTTTGTAGCTTCTACATTTTTATATTCGTAAGGGCAGTGTAGGCAGCCATTTCCACAACATTTATTTCTTTTAAGGTGGTAGGTAGAAGTGAGTACTATAAAACCTGCTTCATTATAATAAAAATCTTCTCCTTCTATAATATTGCTCATTGTTGTAAATCATTTTCTGCTACTAATATTTTTTGTAATGCTTCATCAAAATTTGCAATACTTGTAGGTAAACTAAATTGCAAATAATGTATTTTTTTACTACCAGCAATATCTAAACTTTCATAATGTGTTTTTATTTTTAATTCTTCTACACATTCATTAATGGCATACACATCGGCACTTTCTTGCAACAATTGTAATTCATACATATCTATTACCTTTTTTGTAAAATAAAAAAGATTAGGAGAGTCTGTTTTTAAATGAATAGGACTATTTGTTTTTAATATTTGTAAATACCTTCTTAAAAAACGTGGATGAGTAAGTCTTTTTTTAGATTTTGAAATACGCAGTTGAGGGTCTGGAAATGTAATCCATATTTCGTCTATTTCGGAAGGAAAAAAATAATCTGATATTGTTTCTATTTCTGCACGCAAAAATGCAACATTATTCAATTTGTTGTCTAATGCTTTTTTTGCACCAATATACATTCTATTGCCTTTAATATCTACGCCTATAAAATTTTTTGATGGGTGTAATTGAGCAAGGCCAATGGTATACTCACCTCTTCCACATGCTAGCTCTAATATGATAGGATTGTCATTTTTAAAAAACGTACTCCACTGCCCTTGCATATTTGTAGGTTTCTCCAATACATTTTTAAACTCTTTTATTTGTGCAAAACGTAGTAACTTTTTTTGTGCCATGGCAGCAAAGATAAAAAGTACGGAGTAAAAAAGAAGCTATAGTAAAAAAGTCAAATCTAAAATTCCCTATCCAAAAATTCTTTCAATGCGCTTTGATAAACAGATTTTACTTCTCCTTTACGTTTTATAAAATCAGCCCTCAAAATTGGGCTACTATTTATCGTTTTTGCATAAGCTACAGCTTCTGCAAAACGGCTACGCTTTTTTATTTGTGAGTCGCTTGGTATAATGTTGCTCATATCAGGGTATTTGCTCACTACCGTTTTATCTCCATATTGTTTTATAACAATATCTCCTATTTTTGATTTATTGCTTTTTTGAAATGTTCTTTCAATTACCTCCATGCTTAGTTGTTTTATTTAGCGAAGGTATATTAATGTTTGACATATTCTAATCTATGCATCCTTCGATTTTCCACATTTTATGCAGCGAAGGATGAATGAGTAAATTAAAATTAAGATTTGAGTAATAAATTAAAAATTATAAGCTATGTTCAATTAAACCTTCAATAGTTCTCAAATAGTTACAATACTTTTTATCAAAAGTGAAATAACCCTTATGTTCAACTTTATGTACAAATTTTTCGAAATTTTCCAAAAAATCTGTAACTAATTTATCCCAATTCTCTTCTGAAATTATTTGTGAAAGGTCAAACTGTATTTATCACTAATTCCAATTTTCCAATTTTCAAAATCGTTTAAGAGCTCAGCTAAGTAATAATTTATATGATAAGTTAAAGCAGCTATTGTTGTATTTAAGCCATCAATTTTTTTGTGTTGCTTTTTTGCCAATTTAAGGCTGATATTAGCTCCTTAAAATTGGTGTTAGCAACTCAATGCACGCTCAAAAAAAAATACTGGTGCATGAGCTAAACCCCTTCTAATAATAATGTCTAAATTAAAGTTTGTAGCGTAATTTTTTACTTCTGGCAAATAAACTTCTTGACACAAAAAATCCCCAACCAAAGGCTGAGGATTTTGTGGTGCGAGCCGGGCTTGAACCGGCGACACATGGATTTTCAGTCCATTGCTCTACCAACTGAGCTACCACACCATAAATCTAAAAAAGAATTTAAAAAAATATCTGCAAAAGCAGGCTGCAAAAATAGGAGTTTTTGATTAAATAAGCAAAGTACACGTTGTTTTTTTATAATGTTCTTTTTTATTATTCCTCATGCAAATTATTTAAAAAATTACCTGTAGCATAAACGAAAAGTAAACATTTGTTATGATGTGCAATGCCATTAACTTTGTAAAATAAATATTTAAGTATGAAAAAAATTATTACAACATTGCTTTTTTTAGCAATAGTTATTACTACTAATGCACAAAACATTGAATTTAATTCAAAAGAATTATACCCAGAAGGAACAGCTTATAGCAAAAAGCAAAGTACTTTTTTTGTAAGTTCTCTTCATTATGGTAAAATAAGTAAGGTAGATTTTAAAGGTAAAGTTACTGATTTTATAACTGACGAGGAGTTGGTTTCTACCATTGGTATTTTAGCAGATGACAAAAGAAAATTATTATACGTGTGTATATCTGACCCCGGCGTGTCAGTAAAAACAAATGCTGCTACACAAATGAAACTAGCCAAACTTGCAGCATACGATTTAGAAACAGGAAAAAGAAAATTTATTGCAGACCTTGGGGCATTAAATAAAGATGGTGGCAACTTTGCAAATGATGTAACCTTTGATAATGAAGGAAACATTTTTGTAACCAATAGTTTTTCACCCCTCATTTATAAGATAACTCAAACTGGCGAAGCTAGTATTTTTGCTACATCAGATATGTGGAAGGGCGAAGGGTTTAATCTTAATGGAATTGTTTTTCATAAAGATGGTTATTTAATAGCAGCACAATCTAACACTGGTGTTTTATACAAAATAAATTTGCTTAACCCTACTATTATTACCAAAATAAAAACAACACCTTTGCTTGGTGCAGATGGTTTGGTGCTTGCAAACAATAATGAATTATTGGTAATTTCTAACAGCGCCCAAAAAGTAGTAAGACTTTTATTAGATAATAAAAGTGAAAATGGTACTGCCGATGGGGAAGTAAATACAAAATTCAGTTTCCCAACAACGGGTGTGTTTTTTAAAAAGAAGTACTATGTGCTTAATGCAAAGCTTAATGAAATTTTTGACCCCAAGGCTACTAAGACATCTAACTTTTTATTGCAGCAGATACAGTTTGTAAAGAAGTAAAAAAGCATTTTTGTTGCAAATAAAAAGTTTTATTGAGGTGCTTTTTTGTAGAGAATATAGTACAATAAAACACATCCCTACCAATGCATTGTCCAAATTGTAAATGCTACTAATAATTTTTTTAGTATTCCAAATATGAGGTAGAAGAAAACTCTGCTACACAAATAAGAAATTATAATATTTTTCCACCAAACGGTATTAAATAATCTTTTAAAAGCAATGTATAACCAAGGCATCCAAAATATTAAATGAAAAAATTCAAATGAACTTCCAAAAATTAATTCAGTATAAGGTTCGATTGTTTTATTAAAAATAATTGCTTTAAAAGGGTACATTAATAAACTATCCTTTAAACCAGTTAAATTTTTTACGATATAATTTAACAATACGTTTAAACTATAAATACACAAATTATAAATCATAAAATGTGTAGCCAACATTAATGACGCACCATAATATTTTACTTTTTTAAAGAAAATTAAAAAGAAAAACCCTGCAAAAAAAGGCAACAAAATAAAAATAAATGTTTTAGAAAATGCCCCAATAGAATTAGAATACAAACGTTGCCTAAGCATACGCATTTTATTAAATGCTATTACAGATATTTTATCTGCTGGTAAAATGGCAAACTTACTACTACCAATATTATTTAAAATTAAGGAGTCGTTTTTTATATAATTTTTAGTAAAGTTTTCTTCAATGGGCTTTTGCAATTCTCTCCCTTTTCTTTCCCACAAAGAGTCTATTCCGTTTATTGCCCATTGGTCTACTGGCTTTGCCCAGCCTAATAATCTATAATCTGATAATGAAAAATAATAATGGTCGCCTACGGAAGGAATGTAGTCTGTTACACCAACTTTGGTAACTACTACATAAAATAAAAATGCTACTACTAGGTAAAGCTGTACTGGCTTTGCATATGGTACACGTATACCATTTATATTTTCTTTGGTAATAAAACGAGGCTTTAAAAAATTAAGCTTTATACTTTTTATTACTTTGCTTTCCCAATGCCAAAAAAAATCTATTACCTGATGAAAAAATATTTAGCGGTAAGTTGCTTTTCATCAAATACTTTTTCGCCACATTGGTTGCATATAGCACCATTAAACTTGTGCCCACAATTTTTACATACATTATTGTTTGTATTGTAAGTGATATGTTTGGTAGTAATTTTCACAAAATTTAAAATAGAGAAATTATTAAAAGGCTAGTTGTTTTTTACCAACGTATTTATTTCAATTTCTTTATAATCTTTCTCAAAAGAAATAATATTGGTAAAATGGTCAAACGCAGCTTTAGTATAATGTTTGCCCTCTATAACAATACACAAAATATCAGCATTAGCAGCACTCTCCACACCCTTTGGCACATCTTCAAACACTATACACTCATATGTACGCACCCCTAAAGCTGCTGCACATTTTTCATAGGTTTCACCATCTGGCTTGCTTTTTTCCACATCATCTGCACTTATAATTGCATCAAAATATTGGCGTATTTTTAAGTTGTCTATTACAAAATCTACATTGTATAGCATAGCAGCAGAGCCAATAGCCATTTTTATATTTTGCTTTTTGGCTTCTTCTAAAAACTTTAGCAACCCATCTATCAGTTTTAAATGTGGTAGATACGCTTTTTGGTAAGCTTTTTCTTTTCTATCCCTTATGTTGTTTATTTCTATTGCTGAAAATTTATTAGGAAAAATTCTTGCAAACATTTCATGGCTAGTGCCATAGCACTCTTGTGTAGTTTGTTCTATTGTAAAGTTTGCACCTAAATCGTTTAAAATTATATGCCATGCATCAATGTGGTATTGCATATCATTAATCATGGTGCCATTTAGGTCAAATAAAAAAGCTTTTATCATTTAGTATAATATTAAGAAAGTGCAATCCTTTTTGATTGTACTTACAAAGGTAGAAAATTAACTTGCCATTTTTAAAAGTATAATTAATGTTATTCAATCTTTAAAGGCTAAATGGTCGTAATTTTAAAGTTTTTTATTACCCAATAGCATTTATTTATAAAAATTGTATTTATGAAAATGATGAGGCTAATGTTTTTTTTAATCCTTATATCTTTTGCAACGTCTGCTCAAGACCAAGGTAGAATATCTGGCAGCATAGTAGATAAAACTACTCAAAAAGCATTGATTAATGTAAGTGTAAATGTAGAAGGTACAAGCATTGGTAGTATATCTGACTCCAATGGTGTATATAGAATAACAGCAGTACCTTTAAAAACATACAACCTTAGCTTTAGCATTGTAGGGTACAAAACAGAAGTGGTGTACAACCTTGTAATAAATGCAGGCAACGAAAAAAATGTTAACGTAGAGCTGGAGCCAACTAATGCATCGCTTACAGAAGTGGTTATAAAATCTAACAAAAGAACAGCAAAAGCAGCTACGCTAGAAACCCCATTGAGTGTACAACGATTAACCACAGAAGAAATAAAAAGCAACCCTGGTGGAAATTTTGATATAAGTAAAGTGATACAAACCCTGCCCGGTGTGGGTGGTGGTGCAGGTGGGGGTGGTTTTAGAAACGATATCATCATACGTGGGGGTGCACCTACAGAAAATGTTTTTTATTTAGATGGTATAGAAGTACCCGTTATAAATCACTTTCAAACACAGGGTAGTGCAGGTGGCCCACAGGGTATTTTAAATGTATCTTTTATTGAAGATGTAAAATTATCTAGCTCTGCTTTTGATGCTCGATATGATAATGCGTTGAGTTCTGTTTTTCAATTTAAACAAAAAACAGGTAATAGAAATAAACTACAAGGCAATGTGAGATTGAGTGCTACGGAACTTTCTACAACTTTGGAAGGACCATTATCAAAAGACAAAAAAACAACTTTTTTAGCATCGGCAAGGCGTAGTTATTTGCAATTATTATTTACCGCTATAGATTTACCCATACGCCCTAGCTATTGGGATTTTCAAACAAAAATTACCAGACAAATAGATAAAAAAACTACCTTATCATTTATAGGTATTGGTGCTATTGATGATTTTAGATTTGCTGCTATAAAAAAAGCAACCCCTGAAAAACTATATATTTTAAACAGCAATGCATTTATAAAACAATGGACATACACTGCTGGTTTATCTCTTAAACGTTTGGTAAAAAATGGTTTTGTAAATGTAGCTTTAAGCAGAAATAGTTTTGATAACGACATTAATCAGTTTGAAGACAACACCACAAAAATAGCAAGCCAAAAAACATTGGAATATAAAAGTAAAGAGACAGAAAATAAACTACGTGTAGATGTAAATAAAAGTATAAACAATTATAAAATTGCATACGGCGTAGTAGCCCAGGTTTCTGAATACGACACCAAAACATTTGCAGTAATTCTTAGAGAGTTAAAAGATGGATTTGGAAATGTAATTCAAAATCCGGTTAGTGTAAATTTTAAAAGTCCACTAAATAGCTTTTTACGCTATGGTGCATTTACTCAAATTAGCAAGCGTTTTTTTGACAGTAGATTAGGTGTGAGTGCTGGCTTACGTATAGACATGAATACGTTTACAACTACAGGTAATAACCCTTTAAAAACACTGAGCCCACGTATATCGGCAAGTTATATTTTGGCAGATAAATGGACAGCCAATGCATCTATAGGGCGGTATTACAAAATAGCACCATACACTATTTTAGGCTTTGCCGATAATGCCAATAACTTAGTAAACAAAAATAGCTTGTACCAACGTGCAGACCATTATGTAGCAGGTGTGGAGTACTTGCCAAATGATGGTTTGCGTTTTACAGCAGAAGGTTTTTACAAAAATTATGCGAATGTACCTGTGTCATTACAAAAAGGAATTTCGCTTGCAAACCTTGGTGGAGATTTTAATGTGCTAGGTAACGAAGCAGTAGTAACCAATGGAAAAGGTAGGGCTTACGGTTTTGAATTTTTTGCACAGAAGAAATTAACGAAAAATTTTTTTGGAATACTTTCTTATACATTTTATAAAAGTGAATATGCTGGCTTAAATAATAAACTTATAGCAAGCAGTTGGGATAATACGCATTTGCTTACTGTAACATGGGGTTATAAATTTCCAAGAAATATTGAGCTAGGCTTAAAATTCCGCTACCAAGGTGGTGCACCATACACACCGTTTGATAATGCAGCATCGCAAGCCAACTACCTAAGCCAAGGGCGAGGCTTGCTAGACTATGCAAAACTTAATACACAGCGCTTGGGTGGATTTAATAGCGGAGATGTACGTATAGATAAAAAATGGAACTTTAAGAAAGTAACATTCGATTTATTTTTGGATGTAACCAACTGGTACATAGCAAAAAACCCTGCCATACCTACTTATACGTTTAAAAGAAATGCAGATAACACTGCTTTTTTAACCACGGATAATTTACCAATAAATATAAATGGTAGTAATGCTATACCAACTTTATTAAAAAATGACGACCCCCAAGTAACACCAACTATTGGGTTTATTGTGGAGTTTTAAAAAATTAAATTTTAAGAGATGAAAAAATCTTTTCTATTAATCCAAAGGCTTTTGTGGTTAACAAATAAAAACTTCCCTTTTTTCTTCTACCTCATATAAGCCTAGTTAAGCACTCACCACTTACCCCTACCTTTACACAAATCTCACACAGCATGAGCCAAAAATTTGAAGGCAAAATATCTTTTATAAATCATGATAAGCAATATGCCATGATAGAGTATGAAGAAGGGAACAAAAAGAAAACTGTACGTGCCAGTATTGATGAAAAGCTGCAAAAAGAAATGAAGGAAAAAAAACTCATCAAAAAAATGCACCATTTTATGACGGGTGACATTGTAAGTTTTACCGTAAAATTATCTGATAGAGGAGATAGAATGATGGCTGTAGGTACTGAGTTTTTGTACAACAATGCGCTGGATGTACTCATCAATAAAAGTTTTTTAAACAATAAATTTATTGGTTATTTAAAAATGGTGGATGATAAATATTTTGTAAAAGAAATAGACAGCTATTTATTTTTTCCTGTACCCTTTTCGCCGTGGCAAAATGTACCAGCTGAGTTAGATTTAAATGAACAAGTAAATTTTTCTTTAGAGAATGTAGAAAAAAAAGAAAAAATATTTGCAACGCTTTTTAACAACAACTATATACCCGAGTTTGAGCAAGCAGTAAAATTATTTAAAACTAAAATGCCTGTTATAGCAAAAGTTTATAAAATAACTCCCTACGGCATACACTTAAATATTATAACTGATCAAATACAAAGTAAAATACCTTTTGAAGAAAACATAAAAGTAGGGGATACTATAAATGTACTTATAATATATTTGAGCAAAAGTAAAATTGTAGTAGAAAAAGTTTAATTATAAAATTGATTTATCATCCAATAAACAACCACACCACTAACCGCCACAAAAAACCAAACAGGCCAAGTAACACGTACCAATTTTTTATGTTTTTCATACTCCCCAGTAAGAGAGCGGTAAGCACTAAATAAAATAAATGGAAGTATAATAGCTGCTAGTGGAATATGCAAACCAAGCAACACGTAATAAAAAATTCTTGTACTTCCCACCGCCATTTTTTCGTTGAGGCTCACAACACCATCATGGTCTATATCTCCATATTTAGTTTCACCAGCCATAAGGTGGTGGCATATATAACTTACCAAAAAAAGAATAGATAGCGTAATAGCGGTAAGCATAATTTTTTTATGTAATAAATAGTTTTTACTTTTTATACTTATCAATCCAGCTATTAATAAAATTGCAACTAACGAATTTATAACAGCATTTATAGTTGCAAATAGATGCACATTAAAAGGCAAGTTTACCTCAAGCTTATACTTGCTTAAAACAATTACCGCCAAAAAAACTATAGCCGATACTGACCAAATAAATATTTTAGCTTTATGGTCGTTTTTTTCTAAAGTTGGTTGTAACATTAATATGGAAGTTTATTTTTTTTATTTTTATTAAGCATCGTCATTGCAAACATAAGTATACCAATGGCAATAAAAATTACGGGTAGTATAGGTATAAAATCTCTAAATATTGATGGAGCTTTTTTGTTTCTTTCAATCATTACAGTAGGAATATCCATCGCAAGCCTAGCAAGTTGTACTGTATCAAAACCATTGTAAAATCCTCTTACAATTCTGTTGGTATCTAGCAAAAAAAACTTTTCGGTATGTATAAAAGCGGTATCTACTTTTGGGTCTGCTATGCTTGCTTTTATTTCTTGCAATGCAAAATCATAAATTTCTTTTTTATCACCCGTTACAAACCACCAGCTATCATGGTTTGCATTATATCTATCTGCAAAGCGTCTAAGCCTTGGCACACTATCAGTTTCAGGGTCTACACTTATGCTTATAAATTGTACAATCGTATCATTTTTTTTATAGGAGTCTTGCAGGCGTTTCATGTTACGAGCAAGACCTGGGCATATACTTGGGCAACTAGTAAAGAAAAAATCAAGCACAATTATTCTACCCTTTAAATCATCTAACGATACTTTTTTGCCAAGCTGGTTGGTAAATTGTATATTTTTTACTTTATGCCAAATGGTATCATCTAGTTTCTTACCATTTTTATTAATTGTTTGTACGCTATCAAAAAAATATTTTCTAGGCATGTGTACTGCATCTTTACTAAAATACTTTACTAAAAAATAGCCTATCATTGGTAAAGAAATGGCAAGTAATAATGCAAGAAGTCCTTTTTTATTCACAATAATTTTTTTACAAATACGATTTCATATTTAATGAAGATTTGTAAAGATAACCTATGCATTTTTTTTAGCCCTAAAACTGTTCAATCATTTTTTGTTACCTTTGTGATTAACACATTTATAAATAAACTTGATTACAACATGAAAAAATTATTCCTTTTATTTTTTATTTCTTTTTTTGTAAATTTTCTTTTTGCGCAGCAGCAATATAATATTAAAGTAATTGATGCAAAAACAGGTAGCCCTATCGAAAATGCTTCTGCTTTAATAATTTCTTCAAAAAAAGGAGCTACTTCCAATAATAATGGTGTAATAATTTTACAAGCAAAACAAAATGACGAAGTACAAGTATCAAGCGTGGGTTATAGCAATAAAACGATGAAGCTAGGGAGTGCTACTAATATAGAAGTATTAATAGAAGCAGTAATGCAAGACCTTGCAGATGTAGTAGTGCTAGGTACAAGAGGTACAGCAAGAGCAAAAACAGAAACAGCAGTACCTGTGGATGTTATAAAAATAAACCAAGTAGGCAATCCAACTGCAAAGATGGATTTAACATCAGTGCTTAATATGGCAGCACCATCTTTTAACTATAATAAACAAAGCGGTAGTGATGGTGCAGACCATGTGGATTTGGGTACATTGAGAGGCCTTGGGCCAGATCAAACTCTAGTATTAATAAATGGTAAACGCAGACATAGTACGGCATTGGTTGCTCTTTTTGGAACAAGGGGTAGAGGTGCATCTGGCACAGACTTAAATGCTTTTCCACAAATAGCAGTAGATAGAATAGAAATTTTAAGAGATGGAGCAAGTGCGCAATATGGTAGTGATGCCATTGCAGGTGTAATTAATATTATTCTTAAAAAAGATATTAACAAATGGACAATTAATACAGGTTGGGCTGGGTATTATGATAATCAATTTAATGCTAGTAAATTTAATGCAGGTAATCAATATGTGAGTGAGGGTAAAATTGATGGGCAAACTTTTAATTTATCAGCTACAAATGGGTTTAGTTTAGGTAATAATGGTGGGTTTTTAAGTTTTGGTTTAAGTGCTTTTACACAGGGTAAAACATTTAGACAAGCGGATACCTTAAATTGGAAAACAGATAAAAATACATTACCAGTTATAAATGCTGGTAGACGTGCATTTGGTGATGGCTCAGTAAAAACCTACGGTGCTAGTTACAACATGGAGTTGCCAATTAAAAACAGTAGGAGTACTTTTTACTCATTTGGTACGGTTAATACTAAAGAATCAGACGCCTATGCATACTCAAGAAATTTAGGCTGGAATCCAGAACGTTTCCCCACAGATGTTGCTGGTAATAGTATTTTTGTACCAAGTATTATGCAAAAAACAAATGATGGAGAAACTTATTTTAACCCAAGAATTGGCACTTCAATTACCGATGCTTCCATTGCTTTAGGAGTAAAAGGTAAAACAATAAATAATTGGAATTGGGATGCTAGTATTACAACAGGAAAAAATAATTTTCAATTTTCGGGATATCAAACTTTCAATGCTTCTTTAGTTGGTAACACAACAAAAAATTATTTTGAAGATGGTGGTTATAGATTTAGACAAGCTACTGTAAATGTAGATTTAAGTAAAACATTTAAAACAATTGCTAATGGTTTAAATATAGGCTATGGTTTTGAATACAGAAATGAAAAATATTCAATAAATAATGGTGAAGAAGCATCATATAAATCATACGACCCTGCACTAGCCCCTGGTGCACAAGGTTTTCCTGGGTTTAGTCCTAAAGATACAATTACTGCTAGTAGAAATAATTTTAGCACTTACATAGATGCGGAATTAAATATAACAAAAAATTGGTTGATAGATGTTGCAGCAAGAGGTGAAAATTATTCCGATTTTGGTGGGGTATTAACATATAAGTTTGCTACAAGATTAAAAGTATCTAATGATTTAAATCTTAGAGGCTCTGCCAGTACAGGGTTTAGAGCACCATCTTTGCAACAAGTAAATTTTACAAATACTAGCACCTCATTTTATAGTGGTGCTCTTGTGCAATCTCGTATTGCAAGAAATGGAGATGGTTTATCAAAAAGTGCAGGTATTGAAAAATTAAAACAAGAAACCTCCATTAATACAAGTATTGGTTTTGCATGGAAACCAATAAAGGGTTTAAATGTAACCATAGATGGTTATATGGTAAAAATAAAAGATAGAGTTGTAATATCTGGTTTGTTTTCTAGTGACCCATCTTTACCAAGTAGTTTCAATTCACAACTTATAGGCCTTGATGTAACTACTGCACAGTTTATTACAAATGCTGTAAATACAACAAACCTTGGTATAGATATAGTTGCTGATTATAGCAGAAAAATTAATAATGGAACTTTAAAGGTATTGCTTGCAGGTAATATACAAAAAGCAAAAGTTGATGAAATAAATGTTCCAACTGCTTTAAAAGGAACGGCATCAAATATTGAAACATTTTATAGTAAAAGAGATGTAGCATTTATAGAGTCTTCAGCCCCTACGTCTAAATTTAATTTAAGCTTGGATTATAATATAAATAAAATAGGTTATAACCTTAGCTTCTCATCATTTGGGAATATGAAAATGATTGGTTTTGGTGATGTACCAAGTGATTTAAACCCTGCCGTAAATGTAGAAGGTGTATATAATTATTCAACAAAAATTACAACAAACTTTGCACTATCATACAAACTTTCAAAAGTAATTAATGTTTTCGTTGGAGCAGATAATTTGTTTAATGTTCACCCGGATTTTTCATTGAACCCATTAGCAAAAAATGCAATTGGCTACAATGAGTCAGGTGGCGCATGGGATAGCGTACAAATGGGTTATAACGGAAGAAAATTATTTAGCAGATTGGTGTTAAATTTCTAGATTATTAGTTTAATAATATAAAAAGGGTTGACAAACATTAAGTTGTCAACCCTTTTTTATAAATGTATATTTTTAGATTTTGAGGTGTAATGGACAAAATTTTCCTGTAAATCAAAGCCAACATATAGTCGTAGCCAGTCCATTTGGACTTTTTTCAATTTATCAATACAGAAATGTATGGCTTAATGTTAAAGATGGTTTTGAAAGTTTGAAAAAAGATTTTGACGATAAAACGAAAGGCAATGCTACAGCTCTTAAATAATTTTTGGTTTAGGGCAAAAGTAAATAGCGTTTTTTATTTTTGGAAAATGTATGTTATTTATAGTCGACTATATTTATAACTGCTTCACATTTTTCAAATTCTACTTTATCATTGCTACTTACAATTACTAATCTATTTGTAGTATAGTATGACCAAAGTTTTTGGTAAATAGCTATACCCTCTTCGTCCAAATTACTGGTAGGTTCATCTAGTAATAAAACAGTAGTGTTGCTAAAAAATGCTTGCGCTAGTTTCAAACGTTGTTTCATTCCACTACTGTAATATCTTATTTGTTTGTTGGCAGCATTTGCTAAGCCCACAGTAGCAAGTATTTCAGCAAAAGGTTTTGTAAGGGCTTTAAATGAACTATGGAATTGTAAAAATTCTAAAGCTGTCATTTCTTCTATTAAATCTAAATAAGGTGCGGCTATCGCAATGTTTTCATAAACTTTTTCTACTACTAATTTTCCACTACCATTTGCGCACTTAATATCAATTTCCCCTTCCGAATGTAATGTTGCGCCAGCTATAATTTGTAATAAAGTAGATTTTCCGGAACCGTTTGTACCTGTTATTGCATAAGACTTTCCATGTACAAATTCGTAATGTAAATGCCTAAATATCCATTCTCTATTAAAACGTTTGCCAATATTTTGTAGGGAAATATTCAAAAAAGTTAGATGTTTATTATTAAAAATATTCGAAAAAAAATACTGCAAAACTCCAATATCTATGCTTGACACTAGGTGCTAATCCAATGTAGGATTGCACTGTGGCTTTGTGGCGGAAAACCCTGTCTGTAGGCAGGGTAATAAAGGATGGTATACCCAAGGCTTATAGATGCATTGCCGTTTTTTCAAAAAATTAATCTTCTGATGCACCTTTTGTAAAACGCTTTATTATTCCACGCCCGCTATCCCTTATAAAAGTTACAATTTCGTCTCTTTCATTGGTTGCAGGTACTTCTTCTTCTATAAAATTAAGTGCTTGTGTGGTGTTTAAACCTTTGCTATAAATTATTCTATAAATATTTAAAATTTCGTTGATGCTTTCTAACGAAAATCCACGGCGCTTAAGCCCTACAGAATTTACACCAGCATAGCTAATAGGCTCGTGCCCAGCTTTTATAAATGGTGGCACATCCTTGCGTATAAGTGAGCCTCCGCTTATAATAACGTGCTGCCCTACTTTTACAAACTGATGCACCGCACACATGCCTCCAAGTATAGAAAAATCTCCGAGCTCTACATGCCCTGCTAGCTGAGTATTATTGCTCATTATACAATTATTACCTACTACACAATCGTGTGCAATGTGGCAATATGCCATTATAAGGCAGTTGCTTCCTACTTTGGTTGTCCATGTTGCTTTACTACCACGGTTAATTGTTACAAACTCACGAATAGTGGTATTGTCGCCAATTTCTACTGTAGTATCTTCTCCACTATATTTTAAATCTTGCGGTATGGCAGATATTACAGCACCGGGAAAAATACGGCAGTTGCTCCCAATTCTTGCTCCATCCATAATGGTTACATTACTGCCTATCCATGTGCCTTCGCCAATTTCTACATTGGGGTGTATTACACTAAATGGATCTACTTTTACATTGGTAGCAAGCTTTGCATTTGGGTGTATGTATGTGTGTGGGTGTATCATTTAATAAATGTGAAAATTAGCCATTGTCATAATTTGCTAATGTATAAAATTAAATTTATAAAAAATATTTTGTTCAATTCTTTTAACAAATTTGGTAATTGGTTAATTGTCAAATTTTCATATTGACTAATTTGCTAACTTCTCTTTACAATCTGTGCAGTAAATTCTCCTTCTGTACAAAGTTTGTTACCTACATATACGCTGCCTTTCATTATGCAAATCCCTCTTCTTATCGGTTCCATTAATTCCATTTTCAAAATCATGGTATCGCCTGGTACTACTTTTACTTTAAACTTGCAATTATCTATTTTTAAAAAGTAAGTATCATATTGCCCTTCTGGCTGAGATTTTATGCAGAGTATGCCGCCTGTTTGTGCCAATGCTTCTATTTGTAAAACTCCTGGCATTACTGGATTACCTGGAAAATGGCCTTGAAAAAAGAACTCATTATATGTAACATTTTTAATACCTACAACTTCTCTTTCGTTTAGGCTAATAACTTTGTCTACAAATAAAAATGGAAAACGATGTGGTAATATTTTTTCTATTTGCTCTTGAGATAAAAATGGTGCAACATTAGGATTGTAATGCGGTACATTAATATTTTTACTTGCTTTTTTAAAATGTTGTTTTAATATTTTTGCTAATGCTACATTGCTACTATGCCCTGGTCTATTGGCCATTATATGCGCCTTCATTGGGTAGCCACTTAGTACCAAGTCTCCTATTACATCAAGCAGCTTATGCCTTGCAGGCTCGTTGTTAAATCTGAGCTCAAGGTTGTTTAAATATCCTTCTTTTACCACGTCTATATTTTCTCTATTAAAAGCTTTTGCAAGCCTTTGCATTTCTGCGGGTGTAATAGGTTTGTCCACCACCACAATAGCATTATTTATATCACCACCTTTTACAAGATTGTGCTCTAGCAAGGCTTCTAGCTCGTGCAAAAAACAAAAAGTGCGACAAGGGGCTATTTCTTTGTTAAATTCTTTTATATGTTTAAGGTCTGCATGCTGTGTGCCAAGTACTGGAGAGTTAAAGTCTATTAGTGCTGTAACTCGGTATTCATTTGCAGGTACTGCAGTAAATTCTGCATTTTTTTCTTCATCATAAAATGAAATGGGCTCTTCTAAGCTATACCATATTTTCTCTGCATTTTGCTCTATCACAGTTGCTATGGCTATTATTTCTGTAAATGGTTTGCTGCTTCCATCTATTATAGGAATTTCTGGTCCGCTTACTTCTATCAAACAATTATCTACACCCATGCCTACTAATGCAGCCAATACATGTTCAATGGTGGAAATTTTTACATCCCCCTTTTCTATGGTTGTACCTCGGCTTGTGTCGGTTACCAAATCGCAATCAGCTTTTATTGGAGAAGTATTTTCAAGATCTGAACGTTTAAAATAAAAACCTGAGTTAGGTGCTGCAGGATGTAAAACCATTGTAGCTAATACACCAGTATGCAAACCTGTGCCAGTAATGCTAGCTGGTACAGCAAGAGTATGCTGCTTGTTTTCATTAAAATATATATCCATACTAGTCAATTTCCGTTTGTGACAAAGATATTTTAAATTTTGTAGGAAATGAAGGGTAAATAAGTTGAAAGCAAAATAATTTATAAATACGCTCTCTTAATAGTTTCTGTACTTTACCTCTTGTAATAAAAGAGATTACAAAATTATAAATGTAAATTAATTGGCAAAATAAATATGAATAACAATTTTTTATTTGTAATAATTTACTAAGTTTTGTTGTTATGCTTCATTAAAAAATGCATAACCTTATGCTCTAGCCAAT
>JANXOQ010000388.1 GCA_025357775.1 Ferruginibacter sp.
TGTGGGCTTTTTATTTTTGTAATATAAAACGGATAAAATAATTAGGTAAAACGGTATACAAGGAATTCTATATCTTGTAAGCGTTCCAAAATTGAAGGAAGAAACACCCACAAAAGTTGCAAATATTATAGTGAATACTAAAAAAGTAAGAAGCAATGGGTCTTTAAATATTCTATAGATAAATCTAAAAGGATTAAGCTTTGTAATTACAAAAAGAGAAAACAGTAAAATAGAAAAACTTTCCAGCGCTGCAAATAATATAATTGGTTTTTTACTTTCCCATATATATGGTCTAAATAAAGTGACATTTAATGCTGATGGAATTTGGCGAAGCATACCTGTTATTGTAGGTTCCATTTCTCCAATATCGTACGTACTTCCATCTTGCAACTCTGATACGTATTTTAAATATGAACCTGTATTTTTTACAGTTTCTAAAAGTGTATCTACAGCAAATTCTTGTATATAATCAGAAAGCGCTCCATAAGAAACTAGTACTATTAAAAAAATGCTTCCAAAAATTATTGGTGTGGCTATCGTTTTAAAAAATGGGTTTTCAATTTTATTTTTTAGCATAAAAGGCAACCAAAGAAAAAGGCTTCCTACAAACGAAATTAAAATATAGGATTTTACTACAAATAAAACATAACCACTTAATATTAAAATAAAAAATTGTTTCCATTTATTTTCCCCAACAATTACAATATTATAAATACTACAAAAAACAGTAAGAAGGCATGCAAACGTAACTGTATCTTTAAAAATACCAGAACCCCAAAGCAGTAAATTAGGTACAAATAAAATAGACCACCTTAAGCCATTTTCTGCCATTGGATAAATACTGCAAATGAGTTTGTAAAACCTCCAAATAATTCTTGCACTAAAAAACCCAAACAACATAGAAGTTGCTAACATGCTTCTAAAAGTTATAAACTGAAACAAACAACTTATTTTGCAAATTAGCCAAGTGTTTTCTGGATAAAAAAAACGAAACCCATCTGTATAAGCTTCCAAATCTTCTGACCAAGTTTTAGGATTACCAGATGCCATTAACATTCTAAGCCCTTGAGAAGGATGCTCAATAATAATTTTATTCAAAAGTCTGCCATCATTAAAAAAAGCTGAACTATCTCCACCGCTATAATATAAATTAAAAATTAAAGTAATAAGAATTGCACCTAGCAATTTTAGATTTACAAAAAGTTTAAAATTAGCTTGGTAGTTTAATTTATTTTTTTTGTCAACCCAATTATTTATAACGTAAAAAATAATAATCACAATTGGAATTTCGTACCAACCAAGAAGATTTCTTTGAAAATTATATTCAATATCAGGAAAAATAGTTAAAAAATTAAAATACAAAATTGATACTGTTTTAAATACAATTATAAAGAATAACAATATTATGATTTTAATTGGACTTGTT
>JANXOQ010000246.1 GCA_025357775.1 Ferruginibacter sp.
CGTTGCCTGCAAGCGTACAGCGACACCTGAAAAACTTTGAAATGACATTTAAAACTACTGCAGAAATTTCAATTATTCAACTCAATGCACTCGAATTGAACATTGACAAAAATTCATTTGCGAGACTTGAAAATTTTGAAGAGGTTCTACATATAATCGAAGGTCAATTTTTATATTGCGGATTAGTTATTGATGCACAACTTATAGTTGACGAAAAGCAATTAGACAGTTTTATTTCTGCTCATTCATCACTTAAAATCCACAAAATATTTAACTCTAAATTATTTGTAAGTAATAATGTAAATTCGGAAATACGGGAATATAAATTTAAACAGAATGCTCAATTTGTATCAACTGAAAATATCGATACAGAAGACGAATTTGAAGTTTTCAAACTAATCTAAAAACTATGGAAATAAAAACACTTTTTGAAACTTACGAAGTTTTGATACACAACAAAATTGGAAGTACAGAAATTTTTGAAAAATCGGGTATGGTTGACAATTACAAAGCTTTAGACTTTGGTTTTTTCCCTTTGGGTTCAGGTATTCTAACGAAACCGAAAAGTGAAATTAAGAAAGCTTCAATCGAAGAAAATGGCATAATGATACTTGGAAATGATTTTGGAACTGTTACATACCTTGAAACAAAATGCAAAAACAATAGAGAAAATAATAGCAAGACTATTAATAATCTTTTAAGATTGGGTTTAAATCTTGAAACTACTTTTTTTACAAATTTTTATTTAGGCTTACGAAACGACCAAAAGCATTTGGGAACAACTATGACTAAAAGAGTTGTGAAACTACAGCAAGATTATAAAGATTTATGCAATAATTTCTTTAATATTCAACTTACAATGCTTGAACCAAAAACTATTATATGCTTAGGTTCGGATGTTGGACAAACACTCTCAGAATATTCTGATTTATTCAAAACATTTTCTACAAAGTATAGCACAATTTCAAACTTGTATAATGACGACAATAAAAAAGAATACATCATAGACATTGACGATAATAGTTATGGAAAAAGAAAATTCATTTTAATTCCTCATCCATCATATGCTCACATTAATTGGAAAAAAAACGACATAGAAGAAAAAATAAAAAAAGCTATGCTGAATTAAAAATGCTAACAGACAAAAAAACGCCAGCAGGCAACATGGGGTTTTGTGCAAGTTGGGCAGAAGGAATAACAATCGGCTTTTAGTTCATTACTGTGCATCGGTTTCGGCTTGACAAGCATCAACAAACATTGGTAATAAACTTGTACATTTGTTTTTCAATCGGC
>JANXOQ010000413.1 GCA_025357775.1 Ferruginibacter sp.
GTTTGAAAGCATCTGTTGGTTTATACCTTCAAGCCTAAACCAACAGCTTTGTATTTATATTATGCAGAGATGCATTTTTTAAAAATGTGTAATGTATATTTTGAAATGCCTATTTTGCACACGTAATTTTATTTGGTACAAATACCTCTAGGTTTTCAAAACTATCTTTTTATGTATAATTGACCGTAAATAGTTTTACTCTGTCTCTCATTGTTATGTAAATTTCTTTTTTGTGTAATGTTCTCTTAAAAAGCTTCTGTTTTTTCTTGCGCTATACCTCAAAAAGAAATACTTAAAAAAAGTAATGAGATAAAGTAATTTGCATAAGTCTACAACCTTGGTATACCCAATTTTATAAAAACAAATAGCTTTATTATGGATAATGATGAAAGATTGATAGAAAATTTTTTTACTGCATTTAAAAATTTAGATGCAGTAAATATGAATGCTTGCTACAGCAGCGATATAGCCTTTTATGACCCCATGTTTGAATTGCTTAGAGGAGATGAAGCAAGAGCAATGTGGACAATGCTTTGCAAAAATGCCAAAAATTTTTCTTTGGAATTTGATAACATAAAAAATATTGGAGAAGGTTATTACACTTGTAATTGGCAAGCATCTTATGATTTTTCAAAAACTGGTAGGAGGGTTGTGAATAATATAAAAGCACATTTAAAAATAGAAAATGGATTTATAACAGAACACAGCGATGCATGGAGTTTGCACAAATGGAGTCAGCAAGCATTGGGTTTTTCTGGGTGGTTGCTTGGCTGGAATAGTTTTTTTAGAAAAAAATTGCAAAATGGCGCTAGGAAGAATTTATTGGCGTTTATGGAGAAGAATTAAAATTTATTTTGCACATCATAAAATTATTTTAGGATTATTTTATTAAAAATTATAGGATTAAGTAGATTGTTCTCAAATGCTTTTACTGTTTGTATTTGCGATAAGTACTCACCTAAATTTTAGGCTTAACCCGAGCTTGTCGAAGGCGAATTACACTCTGAAAATCATTACTTTGCTTTATATGCACCGCCTTCGACAAGCTCAGGCTGACAATTTTACAATTCGATGCTAACAAGAAAACCATTCACAATATTTGATTTTATTAGCCTTTGCGAATAAAATACTTAATCCTAAAAAATTAAATTAATAAGGTTCTTTTTTTAGCTGTAAAAAATAATTCAATAAAAATAATCTCTACTACGTTTTGTATTCACATTAAACGGTTGCTTTTGTTTTTTTTAATGCTCAATCTAGTGCATAATAAAAGCCAAATTGAAAAACTGAATATGAACGGAGCGTCGCCACCGCAGTTCAATATTGCTGCTTCTTAGCTCGTTCAAAAAAACAATATATTTATTTCATAAAGTTTTTGTCTATCACTTGTTGCCTGCTGTCTAATTCCATAAAACAATGTACTCTTTTAACCAATTAAAGTTATTTTTGCAACATGGGTAATATAATTACACAATCTCCTTTTTTAATGTTTTCTGATGGCAAAGGCGGAATTTATGAAGATGAAACTTTATATACCGTTGGTCGTAGTGGTTGGGATGCATTTCCTATACCTACTGATGAATTTATTTTATTACCCGAAGGTGGGCAATTGTATGAGCTACCAGGCAGACGTGGAATTGGGATAGATGTAGCAACGGGTGAAATGCGTATTTGTGAAAAAGGCTGGGCAGTAGCGGCTTTTATTCCTCCTGCGCATACAGGCTTGTATATAGCTGCTTATGAAACAATGCCAGATGCGCCTACGTTGCCACTATTTTGTTATACAGCTGCGGGCTGGCAAGATGATAAAATATATGTACCAGCTGTAAGAATTGAAAAAGATATAAGGCAAGAAACTGAAGGCTACCATGATGCTGAAATAGAAGTGGGTACGGAGCATTTATTAGAGGCATATCCTAACAACAGATTGATTAAACATTTAATGGAAAATTGTTGCATGACCTATACGTGCCCTGCTGCAAGAAACCTTGCATTGGGTAGGTGGGAATGTCCTGTGCCAATATCACCTGCATGTAATGCAAACTGTATTGGTTGCATTTCTTTTCAGCCGAGCGATGAAACAATAGTGAGTACGCAAGATAGATTGACATTTAAACCTACAGCGGAAGAAATAGTAGAGTTTACGGTGCCACATTTAGAAACCGCTCCTTTCCCCATTATTAGTTATGGCCAAGGTTGTGAAGGTGAGCCATTGTTGATGTGGGAAACGATACGAGAATCTATTATTGAAATAAGAAAGCATACACAAAAAGGCAGCATCAATATTAATACAAATGGCAGTATGCCTAAAGCAGTAAAAGCATTGTGTGAAGCCGGGCTTACGAGTATTCGTGTAAGTACCAACTCTGCTAGAGAAGAAATTTATACCTCTTATTACCGCCCAAATAATTATCATTTTAATGACATTATAGAAAGCTTGAAAGTAGCCAATGAAATGGGTGCTTGGACAAGTATAAACTATTTTGTTTTTCCAGGTATGACAGATAGTGTGGCAGAATACGAAGCACTAAGAAAATTGATAAAGGAAACAAATCTAAAAATGATACAATGGCGTAATTTCAACATTGATCCAGATTGGTATCTTGGTAAAATAGGCGTGACAGACACAGGAGAATGTATGGGCGTAAAACAAATGCTAGAGTTGATACAAGAAGAATTTCCTGATTTAAAGTTTGGCTACTTTAATCCTTCAATAGAAAGGATAAAAGGAGATTTTGAAATGGATTATGCACACTAAATTAGAAAAAGTTTTTAAATAGTAAAAAATCTAGACATTGCCAACTTCAAAATTGTTGACTTTGGGTGTCCTTAGGTAAAATATATGGTTATTACTTTGGTTAATAACTAAGTAAACTGGTAGTAAAATTTAAGGTTTAAATTATAATGAGATAGTGCTAGCAGGAATGCTAAAAATAGAGTGAATAAAACCGATAGATTTTAATGTATAAGAGGTAGAAACAAGTACTTGTGCAAGATGTATTTGATGATGAGCTAATACGATTGCAATAAAATGGTTTTGTGCATAGAGATTTAAATTGGCCAAGCGAAATCGGTGGATTAGCTTTTGATAATATTTTACTAATCAGCATCACAAAAACAAGTAGGAAATGATATTTATAAAAAATATATTGAGATAGAGTTATAAGAAATGAAATTATTTAGAGAATACTTTTTGAATCGGTAATTCTTAAAAATTAAATAGAATATGAAAAATATATTAATTTTTTCGTTTATTGTTTTTATAACTTTATCATTTTGGTCTTGTAATAAGTGTAGATATTTAGATTGTATTTTTAGTGATTATTGTGCACAGTTTAGAATTGTAAGCAAAGCAAATGGCAATGATCTAATATTTGGTATTAATTCAATTTATGATAAAAATAAAATTAAATTCTTTTCGCTAAATGGAAACGACACTACTTTTTTTCAACACAGTCCTGTACCTAGATATTTAAACAGCGATAGGGATAGTATTTTAAAAGTGTATTACAATTCAGAACCTAAAGGGCTTACTTTCATAAAGTTCAATAATGTAGATGTTGATACACTTACCATAACCTATTTAACCAAAAATACAGAATGTTGTGGTAATGTTACTACCATTTCAAAATTTTTATACAACAATACAAACGAAATTGGTAGCAATGACGAAGTTCGAGAATTAAAAAAATAATAATATATAATATGAAATTTACTGCGTTTTTATACGTTTGCAAATTTGCACATTTGCACATTTTAAAATTTTCTTTGTGAAATTCTTCCCCGAATCAGCCTTACAACAATTAGAGTTCGATAAAATAAAAGAACTACTTGGCCTACATTGCCGCACCGAGTATGCCAAGCACAAGGCAGATGAGCTTCGTATACATACACGAAAAGAATATATAGAACTAGAACTACAACAAGCCAACGAGTTTAAAATGATATTGGATAGTGGTGCAAATTTTCCAAATGATTTTACTACCAATATTTTAAGAGATTTAAAATTATTGGGCATACCCGGTGCATCTCTTGCAGGAGAGCAATTTATACTTATCCGCAGGTTGGTTATGAGTATGGAAAGTATTTTTAGGTGGTTTACGGTAGAAGTAAGAGATACTTTCGCAGGGCTTACAAAAGTGATAGAGCAAAACTATTATGAAAAAAATATAAAAGTTTTAATAGACGAAGTATTAGACGAAACAGGCGTAGTAAGGGACAAAGCTAGCAATGATTTGTATGACATAAGAATGAAGTTGTACAAAAAACGTGGAGAGCTAAGGCGGATGTTTGATAGGATAGTGAGCAAGTTAAATAAGCAAGGTTATTTAGCAGATATTGAGGAAAGCTTTATGAATGGTAGGAGAGTGCTTGCAGTTGTAGCAGAACAAAAACGTGTGGTAAAAGGTGTTTTGCACAGCGAAAGTGAAAGCCGCAAAACAAGTTTTATAGAGCCCGAAGAAACCACAGAACTAAACAATGAGATTTTTTCTTTGGAGTACGAAGAAACCAAAGAAATATATAGAATACTTAGAGCTCTTACACAACAAGTTGGTGTATATGCACCACTTTTACAAAGCTACCTCAATATTGCGGGTGAGTTCGATTTTATAAGAGCAAAAGGTAAGCTTGCGCAAGAAATGAGTGCTGCTTATCCGCAATTGGTTGATAAAGCACATTTGCACCTTATAAAAGCCTATCATCCTTTATTGTTTTTGTTTAATAAGAGAAATGGCAAGCCAACTTTTCCCACAAATATTCTGCTAAACCATGATGCTAGTATATTGGTAATAAGTGGCCCCAATGCAGGTGGTAAAACAGTTACAATGAAAACCGTTGGTTTGCTGCAGATAATGCTACAAAGTGGACTGCTCGTACCTGCAAGTGCAGATAGTACCTTGGGCATATTTAAGCAAGTACTTATACATATAGGAGATACGCAAAGCATAGAATTTGAATTAAGCACTTATTCATCTCACCTAAAAAATATGAAGCATTTTATAGAAAATGCCAATGGTAAAACATTATTTTTTATAGATGAATAAGTGCTTAATTCAAATTCTATGCTTTGCGTATCTCCTAAATGTATAAGTACTTGCTTAAATATGCCCATGG
>JANXOQ010000423.1 GCA_025357775.1 Ferruginibacter sp.
GTAGTGTTTCGGTAAAATTTAATGCCCCAACTACTACACCTGTTTGTTGACAAATAGCAATAGATACTTTACTGCCAAACTCAAATTTTTTATGTGCTTACTTGTATTAAGTTACCTGTGTAACCTACATTACCCACAAAATACCCTGCCCAATTGTTTTTTAATCCATTTAAGGCAGCCAGTCCTAAAATAGCATATTTTGGTAAAGTATTTGTTGTTGCAAATCGCAAATCTCCCAGTACCGCAGCATATCTGTTTATTTGCACACCAAATTCATCGACTGTGCTAGATGTTGCATATATCGCTACTCTATCTACTGGTAGTGGATCTTGGGGAGTTATCGTGGTTGGTATTTGATCACCATCAAACACACTTAAATAAAAAGGTTTAGCATCTACTTCAAAAATATCTTGCCTCCCCATCATTACATTGCCATTTGCTACACTTGTTTGCCATATATTTCTGGGCTTACTTAGGTCTGTGGGAAATGTAACAGGATTTACTGCCGCCCCTGCTGGGTCTGTAAATACTCTAAACTTAAAAGAATTTTGATTAAGTGCATTACCAGCACCAGCACCTGTATTTACACCATAATCTAATACACCACTGGTAATATTAGTAGTATTATTTTTTAATAAGGCAGTATTTATGGTATAACCTGCAAACTGCTGCCTTGCACCATAACTAGTTAGGTTTACAGGGCTAGGTACTGTAAGCTGCCCCGTAGCACTCCAAGTATCACCAACACCGAAGCTACCAAATGTGCCACTTTGTTTTTGCCCTATAAAGGCGTTTGTTTCTGCATAGTTAAAGGAAGGTAAACCTAAACCGTTTAGTGGTGCCATTGTAAAAATTGGCAAATCTGCACTAGGAACATTTGGAGTTTGTGCAAACCTAAATTCTAAATTACCTGCGCTAACCCCTGCACCATTACCAATGAATTGTATAAAAGGGTTGGTTACACTACCACCATTGGGTACACTAAAGCCCATCGTTAAACCTCTACCATTTGTTTGGCTTCTAAAACCATTTAGTAATTGAGTACCTGCATTTAAACTACCCATACTATTCCATTTTGCAT
>JANXOQ010000439.1 GCA_025357775.1 Ferruginibacter sp.
CAAAATTTTGTTACCGTTACTGTATCAGACTAAGCTTATTCAAAATAGCTTTCGACAGGCTCAGGCTGACATCTTAATAGTTTGAGAATTTTCAGTTTGGGTTTTTTAAAAAACGCCTTTCCCTCTTCTACCGAAAAATTGAAATTAGTGTAGGCAAAAAATAAATTAATAAATATTAAAGTATAAAAAAGAGAACATATTTTTTCAATTAAAATGAAACCATGACAGGCAAACAAAAATTTATAAAACTCATTTACCCAGTACTTGAAAAAATAACAAGGTTATTTAAAATAAACAGCAAAGTATTATCATCCCAAACACCAGCGGCTACTTCTTTTTATGATTTAAAAGCAGTAATGAATAATGGTAAAGAATACGACTTTGTACAATTAAAAGATAAAAAAGTGTTGATTGTAAACACAGCATCTGACTGTGGGTATACCCCACAGTACGATGATTTAGAAACATTGTATGGCACATTAAAAGACAAAATAGAAATTATAGCTTTCCCTGCAAATGATTTTGGAGAACAAGAAAAAGCAGACGATAAAGGCATTGCAGAATTTTGTAAACTAAATTTTGGTGTAACTTTTCCGCTTATGCAAAAAGTGGTAGTGATAAAAAATGAAAAACAAAACAATGTTTTTAATTGGCTCACACAACAAGAAAAAAATGGCTGGAATACCAATGCGCCCTCTTGGAATTTTTGTAAATATTTAATAGACGAAAAAGGAAATCTTACCCATTTTTTTGAAGCGTCGGTTTCACCATTGAGCAAAAAAATTGCAAACGCAATTGCACAATAAAAAATGAAATTTATGTTTACCAAAGAAACTATTGAAAATTATTTTCTGCACTTTAAACACGAGCATCATTTTTTATTGATGCTTGCTGGGGTATTTCTTATTGTTGGAATAGCTTTTTACCTTGGCTTAAAAAAGCATTTTTTCAAAGGTTTTTCTATTCCACTATTTAGTGCTGCTCTGTTGCTTTTTACTATTACCTATACCAATTTTAATAATGCAGATAGATTAAGAAAAATATTGGTATATGATTACGACCTTCACCCAGAAAATTTAGAAACACGAGAGTTGGTAAGAGTAGATTCTTTTTTGCAAAATACTAATATAATTTTTTACACAAGCATTGCTTTAATGATTGTAGCATTAAGTCTATTTTTATATTTTCACAAAAAATTAAACAAACAATTCATTAAAGGCTCAGCCACGTCTCTTTTTTTAACGTCATTGATAGTTGCTATAACTTTTTTTATTATGAAAAAAGAAGCAAAAGTTTATAGGGAAGGAATTATAAAATTTACAAAGCAAAAAAATATAAAAGAGGGCACTCCAACGCTACAATAACCAGATTTATACTTTTACTAAGGTTTGCTAACTTTTTTTCAACTATTCTAAAATTTTTAATAGTTGCACAAGTAACATCTAGCCAATATTATTAAATTATTGAGTACTTTTGCCATACAAAATTTAACCGTTTATGATTGATATTTTTGAGAAATTAGTAAAAGATGGAGGTCCAATAGGACAACACATGGATAGAGCGCATGGTTATTTTGCGTTCCCAAAGTTAGAAGGTGAGCTTGGCCCACGCATGAATTTTCGTGGAAAAGAAGTTATTGTATGGAGTTTAAACAATTATTTGGGGCTTGTAAACCACCCTGCTGTGCGAAAAATAGATGCAGAAGCAGCCGCCACTTATGGCATGGGTAACCCAATGGGTGCACGTATGATGAGTGGTAATACTGCCAAGCACGAGGAATTGGAGAAAGTAATAAGCAAATTTGTAAGCAGAGAAGATACGATGCTACTCAACTTTGGCTACCAAGGTATAATGAGCTGTATAGATGCACTTGTAAACCGTAGAGATGTGATTGTATATGATGCAGAAGCGCATGCATGTATAATGGATGGCATACGCCTACATATAGGCCAGACTTATGCATTTAAACACAATAACATTGAAGACTGCGAAAAGCAACTGGTACGTGCACAAAAAATAGCTGAGAAAAATGGTGGTGGTATTTTAGTTATTACAGAAGGTGTTTTTGGTATGGATGGTGAACAAGGTATTTTAAAAGAAATCGTTGCGTTAAAAGAAAAATATGGTTTCAGACTTTTAATAGATGATGCACATGGTTTTGGCTACATGGGTGCTACTGGTGCTGGTGCAGATGAGGCACAGGGCGTACAAAAAGATGTTGATTTATACTTTAGCACATTTGTAAAAAGCATGGGTAGCATTGGTGCTTTTATAAGTGGCAGCAAAGCCGTATTAAAATATTTACGATACAATACCCGCTCTCAAATATTTGCAAAAAGCTTACCCCTATTGATTGTAGAAGGTATGCTTACTCGTATGAAAATGACGATAGAAATGCCAGAGTTGAGAGAAAAATTATGGGCAAATGTAGAGCGTTTACAAACTGGCTTAAAACAAAGAGGTTTTGATATAGGCGATACCAACAGCCCTGTTACACCTATTTATATGAAAGGGGATGTGCCAGAAGCCACACAAATGGTAATGGACTTGAGAGAAAATTATGGTATTTTCTGCAGCATAGTTGTGTACCCTGTGATACCAAAAGGAGATATAATATTTAGACTTATACCAACTGCATCTCATAGTTTTGAAGAGGTAGATATTACTTTAAATGCTTTTGAAGAAGCTAAGAAAAAATTAGACGAAGGAATGTACAAAGCAGCTGATATACCAAATATGGCGGAATTAATTTAAATTTTTTTATAATAATTTATAAAACCCTATGCGAAAGCATGGGGTTTTTGTTTGTTATTATTTATTTTAAAAAATAAATAATATGTAAGTTCAATCAATAAGAGCAACAGGTTTTAATCCTATTTGGGGCGAAAAGGGGCGAAGGCGAAGCTAAAGCGTAATGAAGCCCCAAAAAAGGATAAGCTGAATAAACTTCCTTTGAAATAACAATATAACAAAGGGATATAAACAACTTAACCTAGAGAAAAGATGTAAAATAAATTTTAATTGTCAGCCAAATTGTATTCTAGTAATTTCTATAAAAATCTATTCTTTAGTTCTGTTGTTGGAATCATACAACTTTCTTGCTGTCCAAACCATTTGTATCTATTTTTTGCAATAAAATTATATACTATGTTTCTAACGAAATCTGGTATAATAATAAATGCATACATTAATCTTACAATTCCTGTTAATTGTTTTGCTACCATAAGTGCAGCGGTAGATTTTAAAAAAACTTTATCGTTTTTTATTAACACAAACGAGTCAAAATTTATGCTAGCTAAATTATATTTTTTTAATAATGACTGCCCAGTGGGTGATTGTAAAGCAGCAAAACGAAATATTTTTTGTTCATCATGTTTTATCACAAACTGCACTGAACTATTACATAAATTGCAAACTCCATCAAATAGTATTATTGGGTTTTCATTCATTTAAGCTAAGTTAAGTTTTATTTTCTTTCTTTAATATATTATACAATGCATCATTTACCGTATTAAATTTAAAGGCAAATTCCCAATCTATTAATTTTTGAGGTATTACCCAACGGCTTTTTAAGATGAGTTCTGTTTCAGTCTTTATTAGTACTGCTCCAATTTTTAATAACCATTTTGGCGCAGGCAATCCAAAAGGCATCTTCATATTTTTTCTAAATAATTGCATCAACTCGGCATTGGTAATTGGGTTAGGCGATGCCGTATTTATTGCACCAGTAATATGATTGTTTTCTTGTACAAATGCTATTATTCTGTAAACATCTTCAATGTGTATCCAACTAAACATTTGTTTACCATTGCCCTGTTTGCCACCAAGCCCATACTTTACAAGGTTTTTTAAATGGTTAATTACACCACCTTCTTTCCCCAGTACTATTGCCATGCGTAATGCTACCTGCCTAGTTTTTTGTAGCGAAAAATTAAAAAACGTTTTTTCCCATGCAGTGGCTATATCTACGGAAAAGCCCGTACCAATTTCTCCTGTTGATTCTGTCATTGCCCTATCTTCAGCATGGCGATAAATAGTGGCTGTGCTACTATTTATCCAAAGTGGTGGAGGGTTTTTGCATTGAAGTATAGATTCGCCTAAAATATTGGTTGTGTCTATTCTTGAATCGTATATTTCTTTTTTATTTTTATTATTGTACCTACAGTCCACAGATTTGCCTGCAAGATTTATAAGCATGGTTGCATTTTCAAGTGCAGCTATAATTGCGGTTTTGTTATTCCAGTTTATATATTTTTCACCACGAGAAATGATGATAACTTCATAACCAAGTGCACTATATTTTTTTTGTAAATATTTTCCAACAAAGCCCGTTCCTCCTGCTAAAATGATTTTGTTTTTCATAATTTAATAATAAAGAGTAAAATAATAAAACGGTATAAAATATAAGTATAGGAAATATATAAAGGCAATTGCATTTTTGTAACCATTTTTTTATGAATAAAAAACATGGTAGCAACTACTATGAAAAAATATCCAACATTTACCATATCTTTTATATTTGTAAAATGATTTGCAAATAGCAACGGCCAAAGTAGTATTGAACCTAGTAGAGAAATCAATAGCATATTAAAATAATAGTCTATTTTGATATTCCATTTCATTTTGTAAATAAATGGATATTGAAAAATCAACATTCCTATTACCATTAATAATTCAAATGTCCAATTGTATTCAATAGATAGTAGCGGTTGAATAAGAACAGCATACTTGCTAAGTGTAAAAGCAGTAATGGCAATACAAAACACAAAGGATGCCTTTTTTAATAAAACTATTTTCATTTGAGTAAGTCTAGTGGGCGTTTCATTTTTTGCAATTCAGTATAGCATATATTAGTGTATATCAAAACCATTATAGGTGCAGCAAATAGCATAACAAATGCTAAAAACCACAGGATTTCTTGTAATAACAAACCCAATGCTGCTATAAGTAATATTGTAACAACTACCCAGTGATAATTACTTCTAGCATATTTTTTTTGCATAAACCACTTAAAAATAAAATGTATAAACATACCTATACAATGCCAACAGCCAATACCAAAGTAAGCAATAAAGAATGCTATTTCTGGCTTAAAAGGAAGTGCAATTAAAGCCAATATTACAAGTGATACACTAATCCAAAAATCTGCAGTTTTAAATTGTTTCATAACTTATATTTTTTTGTTTCTTAATAATTTCAACTATGATTTGTATAATAATTATGTGTAAACTAATAATAAGATCAACTATTTTAAAATACTTAATAAATAGTATATTCTATAATTTCAGAAAATAATGAAAACTATTATTTTAATAAAAGCCGAAATAACTTCGACTAAAAATTGTGCTTAATCAACCAACCAATTATTTAAATATCTTCAATACCGCTCCAATAAATTTATTCTCTTCTGCTTTTATCATAATATCAAGTAAGCTATCTGCATGCTTACTTAGTTTTTTTATATCACCTACTACTTGCAAAAATTCTTTAGCACCTTTTTCTTTTTTGTCATCTAAGTTTTCTAGCGTAGCTAGCAATTTTAACATTGGATCAAGTTCACGCTTTTTCCTTTCTTTTATTATTAGAGTAGCTACTTTCCATATATCTTTATCAGCATTAAAATACTCTTTTCGCTCTCCTTGCACTATTACTCTATCTATTAATCCCCAACCTATCAAATCTCTAATATTCATATTTACATTACCACGGCTTATGGTAAGTTGCTCCATAATATCATCTTGCGTAAGCGGGGCTGTGCTTATTAGCAATAATGCATGTATCTGAGCCATGGTACGGTTTATACCCCACTGTGTACCAAATGCACCCCAGCTATTTACAAATTGTTGTTTTGCTTCATCCAATTTCATTATGCAAATGTAAAGAATGTTTTCGAATTTTCAATAAAAAATGAAAATTTGATACTTTGCATAAAAAAACGCCTACCAATTTTTTAATTTGAGATGGCGTTTTTTATATTTTTTTTTACTATGCCAACATTGTTACTGGGTTCTCCACAAACTTTTTTAGTGTTTGTAAAAAAGCTGCACCTACTGCACCGTCTACACTTCTGTGGTCGCAGCTAAGCGTTACTTTCATGATATTAGCTACAACAAATTGCCCATTTTTACTTACCACTATTTCTTTTATTTTACCTACGGCAAGTATACAACTATCGGGAGGGTTTATAATGGCTGTAAATTCTTCTATATCCATCATACCAAGGTTAGATATGGTAAAGGTATTGCCACTAAATTCTGCAGGTTGTAGTTTTTTATCTTTTGCTTTACCATACAATTCTTTTGCATCTGCTGCTATTTGTGATAATGATTTTTGATCTGCAAAACGAATTACAGGCACTATTAATCCTTCTGGTAATGCCAATGCAGAGCCTATGTGTATGTGGTTATTTTTTCTAATAAAATCTCCCATCCAACTACTGTTTACATCTGGGTGCAAACGAAGTGCAGCTGCACAAGCTTTTATAATCATATCGTTAAAAGATACTTTTACAGGGCTCACTTCATTTATAGCACTTCGAGCAGCCATGGCGTTATCCATATTAAGCTCCATGGTAAGGTAAAAATGAGGTGCGGTAAACATACTCTCCCCTAAGCGGCGAGCAATAACTTTACGCATTTGTGTAAGTGGAATATCAGTGTAGCTTTCCCCTTGCTGGGTGGTGAAAGCAGCTTGAGGAGTGGGTTTAGCACTTACCAAATCCGCACCACTAAATATATTTGTGGTTTGTAACCCGTCATCTTTTGTCAGTTCTTTATACCCATCAATATCTTTTTTAGTAATTCTTCCACCATCGCCAGTGCCAGCAACTTTGCTAAGGTCAAGCCCTTTATCAGCTGCTATTTTTTTTGCAAGCGGTGAGGCTTTTATTCTACCACTGTGATTTGAAGTTTGAAGGTTGAAGGTTGAAGGTTCGCTTGCGGTAGCGGCATCACTTGCATTTGTTGTTAGTTGTTTATTTTCGGTAGTACCTTCTCCTAGCGCTTTACTATTTGAAGACTGACTTTCGTATGCAACGTATGCACTCACATCAGTACCAGCCTTACCCACAATAGCAATAATCTGATTTATTTTTGCTGCACTTCCTGCTTCAACACCGATGTATAAAAGTGTACCTTCTTCATATCCTACTACCTCCATTGTGGCCTTATCTGTTTCTACATCTGCCAATGATTCATCTGCTTTTACATGGTCTCCTACTTTTTTATTCCATATTACAATTTTTCCTTCCGTCATGGTATCACTTAGCAAAGGCATACGTATTTCTTTTGCACCTGCAGGAAGAGAAACAGGAGCTAAAACAGACGACTGACCACCAACTACAGGTTCGTCTTTACTTGCTTTTTTTTCTATCTGTTCATTGCCAACAACTACTTGCACATTGCCTACAGCTATTTGCTCAGCGTCCAACAAATGCATATATTCTTCCCCAGCTTTTCCTACTATTGCTATAATTTGATTAATTTTTGCAGCTTCTCCCGCAGGTACACCAATGTACAATAAAATGCCATCTACATAGCCATTCACTTCCATAGTAGCTTTGTCTGTTTCCACATCTGCAAGTACGTCATCGGCTTTCACTTTATCCCCCACTTGCTTGTTCCATGCTACAATTTTTCCTTCTGTCATTGTATCGCTTAGCAGCGGCATTCTTATTACTTCAGCCATAATTGTCTATTTGAAAAATTTGTAGCGAAATTAAGTCAAAAAAGGGTAATTTCCTTTTGTGTAAAAAAAGTATCCTATTTTTAATTTATTTCCAACTTCAACCTATCCCTCAACTCCTTTATCATCGGGTATTTTTCAATCATTAATGCGTATTGTTGTTTACTGCTGAGGGTTCTTACTTCATCTGTTTCGCTTTTTTCTTGTTCTACTACTTCGGTTGCATATTTAAGGTTTTTATTGTTAAAGTATTTTTGTAAAAATTCTATCAAACTTGAGCGTTCATTATCAATAAATTTTTGCTGTACTTTACCTTCGGTTACAATTGTAAAATTATCATAATCATCTATTCTTAAAGTTGCTATTTTAAATTGTGCAGCAGCTGGGTGTTTTCTATCTTCTGTTAGCAACTCGGTAAAAATATCCCAAGCTTTTTTTAAACTTGCCGCTTCTAAATTTAGTACAGGCATATTTAAAGCATCCTGCTCTAATATTTTTGCTCTTATTTTATTTAGGCTACCAAAGCCAGCACTCTTTACCTCTGGTTCTTTTTGTATTGTTGGGTTAGTTTTTACAACTAATTTTTCTTTCTCAATTATTAATACAGGCATGGGTAAATTTTCTTTTTTGGCAATAGCTATTGGGTCTTTTTCTTCTTTTATTTTTATAAACGAAATATTTTTAAAAGACACCGCCTTGCTACTATCTGTTAATTTTTTTTTTAATAAGCTGTTTGCATCAGCACTACTTATTTCTACTGCTTGGCTAAGGTAGCAAAGTTTTATGAGCGCCATTTCTACACACAAGCGTTTATTGCGTGCTTGTTTGTATGCGATGCTAGCATCTGCTAATACATTCAATGCAGCTATCATCCAATTGGCACTAAGCTCTGCTGAGGCTTGTAAATATTTGTCTCTAAAATCTTCAGCAACTTCTAGTAAAATAGCTGCTTTTGGGTCTTTGCTTACTAGTAAATTTCTTATAAATTCTACTAGTCCTTCTAGTAATGTATCTCCTTCAAATCCTTTTTGGTTAATATCATCAAATAACAATAAAGCATCGCTTAGTTTTTGGGTTGTAGCAAATTGTAATAATTTAAAAAAATAATCTTCATCTAAAATATTAAGGTGCTCTAATGTATTTGTATATGTTAATTTACCTCCTGTAAAACTTACAATTTTATCTAAAATACTTAATGAGTCTCGCATACAGCCCTCACTCTTTTGTGCAATTATATGCAAGGCAGCATTTTCAGCTTCCACATTTTCTTTATCGCATATTTCTTTTAAATGCTCCACCGTATCGTTGGTAGTTATTCTTTTAAAATCAAATATCTGGCAGCGACTAAGAATGGTAGGTAATATTTTATGTTTTTCTGTAGTTGCTAAAATAAAAATAGCGTAGGAAGGAGGCTCTTCTAAAGTTTTAAGAAAAGCGTTAAAGGCAGATGCGCTTAACATGTGAACCTCATCTACAATATACACTTTGTAATCTCCAGCTTGTGGTGCAAAGCGTACTTGCTCTACCAAGGAGCGGATATCATCTACCGAGTTGTTACTAGCAGCATCTAGCTCATGTATATTCATAGATGAGCCGTTGTCAAACGATACACAGCTATTGCAAGTATTGCATGCTTCTCCATCAGCAGTTTTAGTTTCGCAGTTAATGGTTTTGGCTAGTATTCTTGCACAAGTTGTTTTTCCCACCCCTCTAGGACCACAAAACAAAAATGCGTGTGCCAATTGGTTGTTGCCAATGGCATTTTTTAATGTAGTTGTAATATGTGATTGACCAACAACTGTATTAAAATTTTGTGGCCTATATTTTCTTGCTGAAACAACAAATTTTTCTACTTTTTCCATGTTTAATTGTTGGTTTCTTTCCCGATAAAATTGTTATGGGCAAATCTAATTATTGTGTGTGGTATTATAAAATTTTGTGCTTGCACACTGCAGTATATGCTTGCTCAAAGCTAGTACGCATAGTAATCTGCCAGCGGCAATTTATAGAACTTAACAAAAGCAAATTACTATAAAATCGGATGCCGTACATATTCCTTATTTCTATCAAATAAATAACGGTAAGTGCATAAGTTTCTGCTTCTTTCTACATTTCCAAGGCTGCTTGCTACGTTGAGCATTTTTGGGTTAAAATCTCCTATCCATTGCATTTCATAATCTTCATATGGGCACTCGGCAGACTGAATATATTTTGCAGCCTCAGCAATAATATACCCATCTACACCTTTGCCTTGCCACTCTGGCACTACACCAAATACAATGCCTGTAAATTTTTTATTTTTTGCAAATTGTTTTACCAAAAGAAATTTTATTTTTTGTAAAAAGCCAAACTTGCCATGTAAATATTTAAACCACTGATTTAAATCTGGCAGGTTTATAAAAATGGCTACAGGTTCATTATCATAATAAGCGTACCAAATAATTTTTTGATCCATTATGGGTTTCATTTTATTAAACATTATCAATACTTGTGCTTCTGATAATTGTTTTAAACCACCATGCCCTGCCCATGCTTTATTATAGACTGTTGCAAAATCTTTTGCATATTTTTTTAAATCTTTTTTGCATAAATGAGATGAAGAAAACTTAGGGTTACTTTCTAATTCATTATGCCTATCCCATATTTTTTTTTCTAATGGTTCTTTGCTTTTCATACCAAAGCATACTTGCTCAAAAAATATTTTGAAACCATATTCTTCAAATAATGAAACATAGTAAGCTGGGTTATAATTCATGCCATACATAGGTTGCATAAAACCTTTGGTAACCAAGCCCCACCATTTATCTCTTTCTCCAAAATTTACTGGTCCATCCATAGCATGCATGCCTTCATTATACAACCATTCTTTAGCTGTATCTAATAAAAGGGTAGCTGCATTTTTATCGTTTATACACTCAAAAAATCCTATGCATCCAACTAGCACATCATCGCCTTTATTTTTATATTTTGTATTGGTAAATGCGGCTATTCTTCCTACTGTTTCCCCATTGTCATTTTGTAAAATCCATCGTTGTAGTTTTCCGGTTCTAAAAGATTTATTTTTTGTTTCATCAAATACTTCTTCAATATCCTTATCTAGCGGTTGTATCCAATTTGGGTCGTTTTTATAAATTATTAATGGCAATTTTAAAAATAACTTAGCTGTAGAAACATTATTAACTGATACTATTTGCATGGGATGAAATTACTAATTTTTTGTTGAAAGTGTTTTGATAAATTAAAATGGTTTTGCTCTCAGATTTTGCAGATTTTCAGATACATATTTGTGTAGCCCTAAGCAATCTTTACTAAGTTTATTTTCATTAACTATATGTAAAACTTATGGAATGCTAAATAGAAAACTGAAGTTGAAATGTGCGACGCCACCGCAGATGAACATAGCTGCTTCTTAGTCCACAAAAAAAATAACAATATATTTTCCGAAGGAAATATTAATGAGTAGTATTTAAAAGTTGCTTTCTCAGTTGCATAGCAGTTTTTGTACTGCCATCGTGGCTCCAGCCTGGGGGCATAAATATATATTGCAGTTTTACAAAAAAAGGCAAGTCTCTTTTCATATCCTTCAATATTTTCTTCCATTCATACCCAACATGGTTTAATGCATTGCTAGGGTTTTCAACTGCACTTGTTAGTCCATATACAACAGGCTCAGCAGGTAGTTCTTTTTGAAAAGTACCAAACATTTTATCCCAAATAATAAGACACATGCCCATATTTTTATCTAAATAAATAATATTACTTGCATGGTGCACTCTATGGTGTGCAGGGGTTACAAAAATTGCTTCTATAAAACTAGGCATTTTTTTTATGTATTGGGTATGCACAATAATGCCATACGTTTGTGTAACGGAATACATAAACAAAATATCTAATGGCTCAAAACCAAATAATGTAATTGGAATAAAATAGATAAAACGATACACAGGTTGAAACACCGATGACCTAAACCCAGTGCTTAAATTATACTCTTTTGAAGAATGATGAGTGAGGTGAACTGCCCAAAACAATCTGCAATAATGGTCTGCTCTGTGTTCAAAATAAAAAGCTATATCTTCTAAAATAAAAAGTAATGCCCAGTAAATAAAGGGATTGTTTATTGTAAAAAAATGTTGGCTATAACTCCAATTTAAAATTGCGATTACAAAAAATGTACGCAGTAATAAATCTAAGCTGGCATTCATTACAGTAAGTAAAATATTTTGTATAACTCCCTTTAAAGAATAAATTTTTTTATCTCCCCAGTTGCTCACAATAATTTCAGCACCAATAAAAAAAGTGTAAAATGGTATAGACCATAATAAAAACAAAAATTCACGGTCTAAATTCATTTATTTATGATTTATGAAAATGTAATACTTATGTTTAATAGCAAGTTTTATGGTCTAAATTAGATAACTTACTATTGAAAATGTAAAGGCTTGAAAATAAATTCGTAATTACATATCTGCAACTTATTATACAACCATTATCTCTACTTCTTTTGCAGCTAAATGTTTTTCTACAAGCACCGTAAATTTATCAGTTACAGCTTGTGCTTCTGTTTCTGCATCTTTGCATTCATCTTCACTAGCACCATCTTTTTGTAATTTTTTTATTTGTTCTATAGCATCTCTGCGTATGTTTCTAATTGAAACTTTTGCGTGTTCGCCTTCACCACCACATTTTTTTACCAAGTCTCTACGACGCTCCTCTGTAAGTGGGGGTAGAAATAATCGGATTATTACACCATCATTTTGTGGATTAATTCCAATATTTGCTGCTATTATTGCACGCTCTATTACTTGCAGCATATTTTTCTCCCAAGGCTGTACAGATATTGTACGAGCATCCATAGTAGTAATATTTGCAATTTGTGCAATTGGCGTAGGGCTTCCGTAATAATCAGCTACTATTCCATCAAGCATTATTGGGCTTGCTTTTCCTGCTCTTATTTTTGCAAGTTCTCCTTCTAAATGGGTTATAGCTTTGGTCATAGTAGCTTTTGCCACTTCTATAATGCTGTTTAAATCGTCTGACATATCTTTTTTTTATTGGGTGTGAAACTAAAAAAAAATCTGATAGTACAACATCAGATTTTTAATATTTTAATTAAATAATTTTTAATTTTAATCTTGGGAAACAGGCTCTTGAGAGAATTTGTAAATCGTATTCATCGTTCTTATTTTTTGCTCTGTTTCAAATTTGGTACCAACGGGTAGTTTTGCTTTCTGCTTAAAATAATAAATAATACCAATTATGCTAGATGACATAGCTAAAAGTATTCCTACAATTAGTGTTGTATTTAAATCTCTTAAAATAAATGCTACACCAATAAATACAAATGTAGATAATATACAACTAGTAACAATTTGTTTATGAGAAAAACCTAAATCTAATAAATAGTGATGTACATGCATTCTATCTGCACTAAAAGGAGAACGTCTATCTAATATACGAAGCGAAAAAACTCTTAAAGTATCAAAAAGTGGAACAGATAATATTGCATATCCTAAAGAAGGAGAGGCATGCAATGAAAAAGTATTTCCTTCTGAGCCAGCTACATTTATAAATTTTATAACAAGCACAGCATTTATTAAGCCCAAAAGCAATGAGCCAGTATCTCCCATAAAGATTTTAGCTGGTGAATAGTTATATATTAAAAAAACAGCTGTAGCACCTGTTAAAGAAAAAGCCATTACAGAATAGGTATACTCTTTGGCAAAATAAAAATAAATGCCAAATACTAGTGATGTAACCAAACCTAAACTGCCAGCAAGTCCATCAATACCATCTATTAGATTAAAAGAGTTTGTGATAACTATAATGGTAAAGATTGTAAGAAATACACTTGCATAATATGGAATAATTGTAATACCAAGAAATCCATGCATATTGTTTAGGTATATGTTTCCAAATCTCATTACAATTCCAGCAGCTATTATTTGCCCTATAAATTTTTTAGTAGCAGATAAATCCATTATATCATCCTTTAAACCTAAAAAAAATATAACTATAGCTGACGCTGCAAAGTATTTAAGTTTGTTTGCGTCTGCAGCTAGTGCCAAATCATTAGGAACGCACATTAACATTGCAATAATAAACCCTGCAAAAATACCCACACCACCAAGCGTAGGTATTACCTCCTTATGAACTTTACGCTCATCTGGCTCATCAAATAATTTTTTTGTTTTAGCAATTTGAATTATAACTGGAATTGCAAAAAATGAAATAATAAACGCTAAAATGGAACTTAAAATAATATATTGCATATAATGATAGAACCTAATTATTACAAATGTATAAAATAACTGAGTATAAAGTGCTAATTAGCTTACATTATTGTGAACTTTATGTAAGAAATTAATAATTTGTTTAGTTCATGATAACACAAAAAGCCTAAAATTTTTCTTATCAAAATAAATTAGACGATTTTAAAAAGAAAATGTATCGTTTGGACTACGTTTGCATTCTATCAATAGCAAAAATTACAAATAATAAAAACAAATGAATAATTTAAAAAGTACTGCTACACAAGTAAGAAGAGATATAGTAAGAATGGTGCATGGAGTTCAAAGCGGACATCCTGGAGGGTCTCTTGGATGTGCAGATTTTCTTACTGCCTTGTATTTTGATATTATGAAACATGACAACAATTTTACAATGGATGGTAAAGGTGAAGACCTTTTCTTTTTAAGTAATGGACATATTTCTCCCGTATTTTACAGTGTATTGGCTAGAAGCGGGTACTTTCCAATTTTAGAATTATCTACTTTTAGAAAATTAAACACAAGATTGCAAGGTCATCCAACTACACATGAACACTTACCTGGTGTACGTATAGCAAGTGGCTCACTTGGGCAAGGTATGAGTGTGGCTATAGGTGCAGCGACTGCAAAAAAATTAAATAAAGACCCACAAACTGTTTTTGTTTTGCTAGGCGATGGGGAGCTTGAAGAAGGGCAAAACTGGGAAGC
>JANXOQ010000480.1 GCA_025357775.1 Ferruginibacter sp.
TTTCAGTCTATTTCAGAGTTAATCAATTTTTCAGAGTGTTGCCCAAAATTTTCGCCGCTTTCGAAGCTTCTGATATACTGTTCATTTCTATCTGCCAATCGAAGAAAAAGGCAAAGAAATTATTACTACTTTTTATTACAAGCAATTTTTGTAAAATGATAAAACCAATGCTACTTATACTTTAATCTAACTACTTTATTTTGATATATACTCTAACAAATAAGTAGAATATACCTCAAAGAAATCGAATTTTTTTTAGTTTTAGTATATTCTTAGGCAAACCTTTTTTATATAATATTTTCTTTTCAACTTTATACAAAAGCTATTAGTTCTTCTTTACCAAATTATCACTCAGTATCATTTTTTGCAAAATCTTTACAGATTCGTCTATGTAAACATCCTCGCCAATTCTTTTTATAAATTGTTTATTTCGGGCTTCTTTTTCTTTCGTTTTGTTTATTTCTAAAGTATCAGATGTTGTATTATTCACAACCAAGGATTTTGATAATTTGTAAGCACTTATCATTTCTTTAGATACTGATTGTATTTGAGCTTGCTCAAAAGTATATTCTTTTAAATTTAAACTAAATTGCTTATCAGCATTTTTTTGTAACCAACTTGAATTTAATTTAATTTTATTAAAATTTTCATTTTTTGCAGTTTCAATATTTGAGTTTAAAATTACAGCATTAAAGTCTATTGTGTTTACCAAAGGTTTGTATTCTGCTTGTGGTATTTCATCCCACTTTAAAGCATATTTATTATCTTTTTCTCTGTACTTCCAAGTTTCCATAGCATCTGGCAGCACTACATCGGGCACTACACCTTTAAGCTGTGTTGCACCACCACTTACCCTATAAAATTTTTGTAAAGTTAGTTTCAATGAACCTAAATCTTCAGCTTTTGAACTGCCAAAAATTTTCGACTCCCCATCAGGGTTTAAAGGAATAGCTCTTTGTACAGTTCCTTTACCATAGCTACTAGTGCTTCCAATAATTATACCCCTCTTATAATCTTGTATTGCTGCTGCAAATATTTCAGATGCAGATGCACTTCTTTCATTTATTAAAACAGCTAGTGGCCCCGTATATTGTACAGATTTATCTCTATCTCTTAAAATAGAAGGCTTTTCATCTCTACTCTTTACTTGTACCATAGGCCCATCTTCTATAAACAAACCGGCCATTTGCACTACATCATACAAAGAGCCACCCCCATTATCTCTTAGGTCTATTACAATACCTTTTACATCTTCTTTTTTTAACTTTTCTATTTCCTTTGCCACATCAGCCGCACATCTTCTACCTTTTGGGTCTTGAAAATCAGCATAAAATTCAGGTAAATATATATAACCAATTTTTTGATTTCCACCTATGATGGCAGATTTTGCAAAAGTATCTTCTAGTTTTATTTCATCTCTAAGCAAGATTACTATTTTTATACTACCATCTACTTTTTTTACGGTAAGTCTTACTTCTGAGCCTTTTTCTGCGCCTCTTATTAATTTTATTGCATCTGCAACCGCAAAGCCAGTTACATCTACAGGCTCATCTTTGCCTTGTGCTATTTTTATAACCTCATCGTTTTCTTTTAACTCACCATTACGCCAAGCTGGCATACCAACCATTATTGGTCCAAGTTTTATTTTACCTTCTTCTTCTTTTATTTGTGCACCTATTCCATAAAAACTACCCTTCATTTGCTCATTAAATCCACGCATATCTACTGGTGCAAAATAGTCTGTATGAGGGTCCATTGTCCCAGCTATATCATTCACAAAAACACTAAAATTTTCGTCCATTGTTTCTCTATTCTTTTTGGTAGTAGTATACCTATCCATTTGCTTTCTTATGGCATCTCTAGCTTCTCTTTCTAATGTAGTATCTGCTTTTGAAGTGATTTCTTTTTTTGCATTTGGTTTGTTTTTTTGGTCAAGTAGCTCAGCATATTTACCCAGCACCATTAGCTTTATTCTTTTTCTCCATCTATCACTTCTTTCTGCTTCTGTTGTGGTAAATGCAAGCTTTTCTGCATCAACCTCTATCGTTTCTTTAGTAGTAAAATCAAATGGTTTACTTAATAATTCTTTATAATAATTTGATGCCTCATTTACTCTTTTAGTATACAATGCATGTACATCAAAAAAAGATTTTAGTTCAGCTCCATGTATTTCATCATCAATACTATTTTCATACTTTTTTAAACTATCAATATCACTTTGAAAAAAAATATTCTTTTCGTCGTCTAATTCTTCTACAAAACGTTTAAAAACAATTTTACTAAATTCATCATCTATTTTTCTTGGGCTAAAGTGTCCTTCTTCCAATAATATACCTACATTCTTTATTACTTTACTATATTTTAACTTTGGGTTTTCATCAACAGTGCTGCCTTCTGTTTTTCCTTGAGATTTAAAAGCTATAAATAAACTAGCACATACAAGCACTAGCATTATTGGTAAAAATTTTTTGCTCATAATAAAGATTGCAATTTTTTGCATATAGTAAAATTAATGTAAATGTGAAGTTACGAGTTAATTGTAAATGATAATAGGCAATAAATTTTTGTTAAGAATTAAAATTGAAAAGGGTATTTGACAATTGGCAGTTGGTAATAAATAATTAATGGTAGATAATAAAAAATAAAAACTATTAAGTAGTAATTTGTTGAAGAATTTTTAATTTTGAAGGTTATAATATAAACAAGCAAATTATTTTGTAATTAATTTTTTATACAAAAAAAGCCTTTCAAAATAAATTGAAAGGCTTTATAAAATGGGTAATCGAGGGGGCTCGAACCCCCGACCCTCAGAATCACAATCTGATGCTCTAACCAACTGAGCTACGACTACCATTTAATATTTTTTCTTAAACAATAACCAATTTAGATAAATATGAAAACTGATTTCTGATTTAATTCATCAAGTTAAAAATCTGCTACCAACTAAGCTATTACTACTTTTATAGACAAAGCAAAAATAGTAATAAAATATTGAGAGGCAAAAAGATTTTAGATTTATACATTACTAGTGCAATAAGTTTTTTATAAAAAGCTTATTTTGCAGGTTATAATAAAAAGTACCATGAAGAATAATTTATTACAGAAATCTATACCACATTTAATAGCATTTGGTATTTTTTTAATAGTATCAGTCATATTTTGCTTGCCTGTTTTTCAAGGAATGGCAATAAACCAAAGTGATATGAGCCAAGTGGCAGGAATGGCCCAACAATCTAAAATGTTTTACCAAGCAAATGGTAATTATCCACTATGGACAAACAGTATGTTTGGCGGTATGCCTGCGTATCAAATTTTAATTGGCGGCAGCCACTCAATAACTTTAGGCTGGTTTCATAAATTATTTACTTGTTTTTTACCTCAAGCACCTGCGCTTTTCTTTCTTGCAAGTATTAGTTTTTATTTATTATCACAAATATTAAAAATAAAACCTTGGATAGGCATATTAGGTGCACTTGCTTATAGCTTTTCTTCGTACAATGCTATTATTGTAGAGGTTGGTCATATTTCAAAATTTGCTGCAATGGGCTATGCGCCTATGCTTATAGGTGGCATTATTTTACTTACAAACAAAAAATATATACTTGGTTTTCTTACAACTTTAATGGCAGCTACATTAATAATGAACCAAAACCATGTGCAAGTAGTTTACTATATATCCATTATTATATTTTTTCTTTTCATATCATTTTTTATTAATTGCATAAAAAATAAAGAATTTTCCCATTTTTTTAAAACTGTTGGGCTATCCTTTTTTGCAGCAACTTTGGCTATTTTATCGTTTGCTACCATTTTTTTACCTACAAAGGAGTACACAAAAGAAACGATGCGTGGTGGCATATCTGAATTAACACTTGGAGACAAAAAAGAAGATGCTGAAAATAAATCAAAGGGTGGGCTAAATAAAGATTATGCTTTTCAATGGAGTTATGGAATAGGAGAAACTTTTACATTTATTTTACCTAACTACTATGGCAGCAACTCCGGCCCAAAACCATTTGGAGATAAAAGCAAAGTAATAGAAGGCCTTACCAGCAGTGGCTTGCCAGAGCAAGCTGTAAATAGTATGTATGGTAGTTTTAGTGCTTATTGGGGTAGCCAACCAGGTACATCTGGACCAGTTTACTTAGGTGCTATTATTTGTATGCTTTTTATAGCAAGTATATTTTTTGTAGATAAAAAATATTTAGGTTGGCTATTAGCAGCAACTTTAGCTGGGGTAATACTAGCTTGGGGAAGTAATTTTAAAATTGTTAATTATTTCTTATTTGACCACTTACCGTTTTACAACAAATTTAGGGCGCCTTCAATGGCTATGATTATTCCACAACTTACTGTAGTAACGTTAGCTGTTTTAGCATTACAAAAAATGTTTTATGCAGATATTGAAAAACAATTATTATTAAAAAAATTAAAATACGCAGCAATTGCTACAACTGCAGTTGTTGTAATGCTTACATTTAACTATTTAAGCGCAAATTTTAAAGGCAATAGTGATACTGCTCGTTTAGAAAATATACAACAATACATAAGCCAAGCAATGGCTCAAGGAAAAGCAGCTACTGCGGAAGCAACCGCACAAGCTAAAACAATGGTAGATGGATTTAGTAAAGATTTAGTAGACGATAGAAAAAGTATTTACCTAAGTGATTTTATAAGAATGCTCTTGTATCTCATAGCTGGTGGAGCAATAATTTTGCTTACTGCTATTAAAAAAATTTCAGGTAATGTGGCTACTATTTTATTAGTCATTCTTTCATTTGCTGATATTATAATGGTAAGCAACCGTTACCTAAATAAAGAAAACTTTGTGCCTTATGATGAGTTTGCAGGTGAGAGAACACCAAGTGCATCTGACCTACAAATATTGGGTGATAAAACTCAGTTTAGGGTATTTAACCAAATGGGTGGCGACCCTTTTCAAGATGCACAAACAAGCTATTTTCATAACTCAATTGGTGGCTACAGCCCAGTAAAATTAGGGTTATACCAAGATATTATTACCCATCAATTAAGTAAAGGAAATTTCCCAGCATTTAATATGCTAAACACAAAATATATAATAGCACAAAACCCTCAAACTGGCAAGCCAATAGTGCAGCAAAATCCTGATGCAGCTGGCAATGTTTGGTTTGTAAAAAATATAAAATTTGTAGATAATGCTAATGAAGAAATGTTGGCTTTAGATAGCCTAAAAGTAAAAGAAACAGTGGTTATTGACAAAAGAGAAAAATCGAAAGTTTCAACCGAAGCTACATTTGATAGCAGTGCAATGATTAATTTAATAGAAAATAAAAATGATGTAATTTCCTACAAGTCTTTTTCTACAAAAAACCAATTCGCAGTTTTTAGCGAAATATATTACTCAGAAGGATGGAAAGCTTATGTAGATGAAAAAGAAGCAAAAATTGTAAAAGTAAATTATATTTTAAGAGGCTTGTCAGTACCTGCTGGCAGCCATACAATACGATTTGAATTTAAACCTAGTTCTTACACGCTGGGTAATACACTGAGTTTAGTGAGTGGGGTAATTTCTTATATTTTACTAATTATTTGTATCTTATTATTAAACAAAAAAAAAGCAAAATCATAAAAATATAAATTTTATAAAAAACTAGTTAATGTAATTTAACCAAAACTTTTCATCATATTTTTCCCATGCGTGTACACCAAAAGGTAGTTGGCAATTATTTATTATAAATGCATCTTTAGGGTTTAATTCAAAGGCAAATCTTAATGCTTCCGTATATTTTGGTTTTTTAAAAAAAGGGTTTAGCTTATCTATTAATACTCCCCAAAACATATCTTCATTTTTTATAAATATTTTTAAAAATGGCGCAAAAATAAAACTATTCCAAAAATGAGGTTTTATTTTTCTCAATGATAAGCCTCCATTGCCCACTCTATTTACAAACCAATTACTTGTATTAATTAAATATTTTTCTTTTGTAATTGTTGGTGCTACAATCCAAGGAGCACCTATATAATCATAATTTTTTTTACACCAATACAAAAGTTTATTTTCAAAAACATAAGCATCTAATTGATAAATTAAAATGAATCTATACTGAAAAAATCTTTTATAAAAACTTGTAGAGAGCATTAATTTATTATAACCTTCAATAGAAACAAAATGAGAATCTTTAAAATATTCAAAACTTGCATTGGGAATAATTTTTAAATAACAATTTGTATTAAGGCCTTGTGAACAAATAAATTTAATAGGAAATTCTCCCAAAATTTCATTGCACCTTATTAAAGATATTATTTCACTGGGTGATAATATTTCTTTATAGATTGGAATAATAATGGCGACTTCCACTTAAAATAAGTTTAAATTTTTTAATAACTAATTTGATTTTTAATTTCAAAATTGCTTCACAAAAATATCTTTAAAATTAGAATTATTAAAAATTTATATTTGCAACACTATGCCGTTAGTGTCAATTATTACCATTACTTATAATGCCGAAGCCTTTTTAGAAAGGACTATTAGTAGTATAAAAAAACAAACTTTAAATGACTTTGAATATATTTTAATAGATGGAAAATCTTCTGACAACACAATGGATATTGTTGAACGGAATAAAGGAATTTTCTCAGTTATTATTTCAGAAAAAGATAATGGATTGTATGATGCGATGAATAAAGGACTAAAAGTGGCAAAGGGAGAGTACGTTTGGTTTATGAATGCTGGTGATGAAATAGCGGAAGAAAACGCTATAGAAAAAATAAAACTTTTGTATTTGCAAAATGCAGATGTTATATATTCTGATACTATGGTTGTGGATAGTAAAGACAAGTATATCGGTCTTAGGACTGAAGTAACGAAACACAAACTGCCTAAAATACTAACATGGAAAATGTATAATAAAGGAATGCTAGTTTGCCATCAATCGTTTGTCGCAAAAAAATCTATAACCCCATTTTATATATCTAAAAATTTAAGTGCAGATATTGATTGGTGTATACATTGTTTAAAAAAATCTAAAAAAACCATGTTCTATGATGGTATTTTGTCTAAATATTTAGAAGGTGGAGTTTCTCAACGACTACTTTTAAAAGGCTGGAAGGACAGATTTAAGGTGCTTCAAAAACATTTTGGATTTTTACCTAATTTTTTCAGCCATATTCTAATTGTGTTTAGAGCAGATGTTTTAAATTTATTTAGAATATCAAAATACCTGAAAAAGAGCTAATTTTTCAGTAAAAGATTAAAATACATACACACTTACCTTCTCAAAAAATTATTCTTTTTTCCTTGTAGGTACCTCAATAATTTTAACATCTTTAAGCAAAATATAATCACCTCTGCATTTTTGGTAATTTTTTATTCAATTTAAATTTACAATGTAAGGTTGATGGACACACATTAATATTTTTTCAAATAAAATATCTACATATTTTTTCATAATTATTTAAACAGCTACCATAGTTTTATTTTGCAAATAAAAATAGACTTGGCATTACTTTGCAACACATATTCATCAATAAAATTTACGAAAAACTAAAATTTATACTTCCTAATTTAATAAAATTTACTCCTATTTTTGTAACAAATAATAAATAGATGAAAACAGCTTTAATAACTGGAATTACAGGACAAGATGGGGCGTATTTAGCAGAATTATTATTGGAGAAAGGTTACTTGGTACACGGCATAAAACGCCGTAGTTCTTTAATGAATACAGATAGAATTGATAGCCTCATATTTGATAAATCAATTGCTGATAGGTTTCATTTGCATTACGGAGATTTAACAGATAGTAGTAGCCTTGTAAGAATTATACAACAAACCCAGCCTGATGAAATTTATAACCTTGGTGCACAAAGCCATGTACAAGTAAGTTTTGAAACCCCAGAGTACACTGCAAACTCAGATGGAATAGGGGTTTTAAGAATATTAGAAGCAATTAGAATTTTAGGCCTTACCAAAAAAACTAAATTTTATCAAGCATCTACATCAGAACTTTATGGGTTGGTACAAGAAATTCCACAAAGAGAAAGTACAGCTTTCTACCCACGCTCTCCTTATGGTGTAGCAAAATTATATGGCTATTGGATAACCGTAAACTATAGAGAGGCTTACGATATGTTTGCTGTAAATGGTATTTTGTTTAACCACGAAAGCCCATTAAGGGGAGAAAGTTTTGTTACCCGAAAAATAACCATTGGTGTTAGCAGAATAGCACTTGGCTTAGATAATGACCCATTAATGCTTGGAAACCTAGATGCTAAAAGAGATTGGGGCCATGCAAAAGATTATGTGGAAGGTATGTGGAGAATGTTGCAACATGATACCCCAGAAGATTTTGTATTGGCGACAGGCATTACAACTACCATAAGGGATTTTATCATTATGGCATTTGCTGAAATTGGCATTACCCTAAATTTTATTGGAGAAGGAATAAATGAAAAAGCATTTATAAAATCTTGTAGCAATCCTTTATATAATTTGCCAATAGGCAAACAAGTTATAGGAATACACCCACGGTATTTTAGACCAGCTGAGGTAGAATTACTGATAGGAGATGCCAGCAAAGCCAATACCAAACTAGGCTGGAAACCAATTTACGATTTACCCATGTTAGTAAAAGAGATGATGGAAGAAGAAATAAAATATCAAACGAAAAAAGGATAAGAAAATAAAAATGGTTGCTACATATGGCAACCATTTTTATTTTAACTATTTTCCAAAAAGTGAACGAATGGTTCTACATTTTTATCAAAACTATAAAATGCAGCAGCTTTTAAACAATTGTCTTTATAAAAAGTATAATTACTTTTTATGGTTTTTACAGCTTGCAAAATAGTGGCTGGTTCAAAATCGTTAATGAGAACACCTGCTTCAAAATCTTCTATAACCTTTAGCCCTTCTATATTTATACCTACAATAGGCACACCTGCTGCTAAATAAGCAAACATTTTACCAGAGGGTGCAGTTTTATAATTAAACGTATTCATATTTGGAAAACTTAAATCATAAAAACAAAAACCAATTTCATGTTGTGCAATAAAAGCAAGCATTTCTTTGCTTTCTAAATAATTTTTATGGATGATTAAATTTCCATTATCAATTAAATTTTTATAGTTAGTATTTATAATTTGTAAATCTTTTGCAGGTATTGCCCCTTTGAAAACGATGGTAAACTGTGGGTATTTTTTTATAAAATTAAGGGAGTGATATACACCAAACCAAGCAGTAGCAGTGCCGTTAAAAATAATAGTATTTTCTGTAATTGTTGTTGGTGGTAATACTGCATATACAGGAGAGTTTTGCAAAAGAAATACCCGTTCATTTTTTGTACCAAATAAATATTTATATCTAACATCAGTTTGAATAATTACAGATTTTAAAAAATCATTTGGCAACAATTGTAGAAAACCTATTTCACTATCGGTAAGTTCTAAAGATAAAAACGAAACTTTTTTACAATAAAAGCTACTCAAGTAAAGCATCGATAAATCTACTGCTATTACTTCATCATACTTTTTAAAATCGAGTTTTTGTAAACTCTCTTTAAAAGTAAT
>JANXOQ010000492.1 GCA_025357775.1 Ferruginibacter sp.
TTCTTTGCTATCAAATTGCTTTACAAACTCTATAATGTTAGTACCTTTAAACATATACTGCTATTTATTTTAGCAAATGTATTGTAAATGCTAATATAATTAGCTTTTATTATGGGGTAAACAAGTGCCTACTTCAATAAATTGAAAAGGGTTTCAATTTAAGCAATTGAAACCCTTTTCTCTATTATGTTTTAAAAGATTTTACCAACCATTTTTGACTACATTGTCAATTTTTTTAATCTCACACAGAAGGTGTTTCTACACTCAAAGTTCTGAGATAAGAAAGTATTTGCCTTGTGTGCATAGCCTCTTGCTAAGCAATGCGCTGTAATATTTCCCTATCATAGCAAGTAAAATAAAAATGACTTAGCCTTATTTCTGTAATCTAAAATAAAACGTCCAACATCTACAATGGGCAATTCTCATGATAATCCACTAACATTATCGGAGTTCTTTCAAAATTATAATCTTGGTAATGAGTAGTTATTTCATCCAATACTTCGTGTATTTCGCTAGGCTCGTTGAGGGTAACAAGGCGTAGGCGAAAATCTTTTATGCCTGGCAATCCTTTTAAATAATTTGTGTAGTGCCTGCGCATTTCGTTTATACCTACAATTTGCCCTTTCCATTCTATAGATTTATCAAGGTGTGTTTTGCAAACTTTTATACGCTCTTCCAATGTTGGTGCAGGTAGCACTTCACCGGTAGCCATAAAGTGTTTAATTTCTCTAAAAATCCAAGGGTACCCAATGGCAGCACGGCCAATCATAATACCATCTACACCATATCTTTCTTTATATTCTTTTGCTTTTTGTGGGCTATCAATATCTCCGTTTCCAAATACAGGTATTTTTATGCGTGGGTTGTTTTTTACTTTTGCTATAAGTGTCCAATCAGCTTCACCTTTGTACAACTGGCTACGAGTACGCCCATGTATAGATATAGCTGCCACACCTATGTCTTGCATGCGCTCTGCCACTTCCTCTATATTTTTTGTCGCATCATCCCAGCCAAGCCTTGTTTTTATAGTTACAGGTAGTTTTGTGCCTGCTATCACTGATTTAGTAAGACGCTCCATTAAATCAATATCTTTTAAAACGCCAGCCCCGGCACCTTTTAGCGCTACTTTTTTTACAGGGCAGCCATAATTAATATCTATAAAATCTGGGTTTACCGCTTCGCAAATAGCTGCACTCTGCCCCATAGCATCTTCATCGCCTCCAAATATTTGTATGGCAAATGGGCGTTCTTCTTCATTAAAATCTAATTTTTTTCTGCTCTTCATAGCGTCTCTTATTAAGCCTTCACTGCTTATAAATTCGCTGTACATCACATCCGCACCATTGGCTTTGCATACAGCTCTAAAAGGAGGGTCGCTCACATCTTCCATTGGTGCAAGTAAGAGCGGAAACTCTGGTAGTTGTATAGGTCCTATTGATGGCATAGTGAAAAGTTTAAAGTAGGTTTATATAAATCCTTGTATCTACATATAAACAACTTTGTTTAAAATATATATTTAACCACTAATAATAAACTAAATATTAAAAAATCGAAATTGAGTATATTGCGTGCAAAATTACTGTTTAATTTAATCTATTTAATAAATGAAGAACTTGTTTTTTGTAGTAAGCTACGGTCATCTAATTGAGCTTCATTGGTAAGTATATCTGTCTTTAATCGGTTCTTCAATTTTTTAACTTGCCTGCTGGCGTAGCTATGTTTTGCACTTATTTTGAATTTTATAAAAGTAATGCAAAAGAAATAATTTAAAAAAATATCAATGGAGTATAGAAGTATAAAAGGTTTTACTGGGCTAGGGCAAATGGGTTTTTTGTTTGCATTTGTAGGTTTTGGAGCTGTATTAGCAGGTGCAATACAAGCATTTTTTGCTTTGCAAATGCTACCAGCTGGGGCAAAACTTACAGATACAGAATTATTATTAAAAGCTATGTATCTCCCACAAAATTTAGGGCTTTTTAGAGCATCGCAAGTGCTTGGCTCAATGCTGCTAATGTTTGTGCCTGCTGTAATGTGGAGTTTTGTATGCCATGGTAAAAATGTTATTTGGTTGGGGTTTAGTAAACATATAAATGTATTTCAAATATTACTTGCTTTTATGATAATATTCGTTGCTGGATATGATGTAAATCCTTTATCTGATTTTACCAAGTATGTAGTCGCACATTTTCCAAGTATAGATTTAGCTGCAAAAAAAATGGAAGCCTTATACAATAAACAAGCAGCGGCTTTAAGTAGTATAAAAAGTATGCAAGAATATATTGTAGCATTGTTTATAATGGCGTTTTTTCCAGCAATGTTTGAAGAAATTTTTTTTAGAGGAATGTTACAAAATACTTTAGTGCGTTGGTCCCAAAAACCAATGCTTTCTATTATTCTTACTTCCATTTTATTTAGCTTAGTGCATAGTTCTATTTACTTATTTTTAAGTAGGGCTTTGCTTGGTTTTGTACTCGGCCTTATGTTTTATAAAACTAAAAATATATGGATAAATATTAGTACACATTTTTTAAATAATACAATTGTACTTACATCAATTTATATTATGCAGCGAAAAACTGGAAAGGTGGATTTAGATAAATTAGAGCCAACCATACATTGGAGTGTAGGTATTGCTGCTATGATAGTATTGGTTGGATTATTTTTTCTGCTTACAAAATACTCAGTAAAAAATAGGAGTTATATTGTAAAAGATGAAAATGCACTGATGGAATGTAAATAGAAACAAAATGGATGATATTAAAAATCCATTTTTTAAATACGATAAATAATTTTAAATTAAAATTATTGTTTCTACTTAAAATAAAGGCAAAAAAAAGATTTTTTTCAAAGAGAATATGCGGTAAGCAATTAGAAGTAGAAATTGAAAATGAATTAGGAAAGGGATAAGTCTAAATATTAAAAAAAATATGGCACTAAATAAAGATGTATTTAAAACAAGGGCTTTAACTGCTTTAATATTTGTGGTGGTAATGTTAGCAGGGTTATTTATAAATGGATATACTTTTATTATTTTGTTTACTGTTATAATGTTTGGATGCCTTTACGAATTTGCAAAAATTATAAAAATTATTAAACCAAAAGGGTATAGAGTTTATTTGGTATTTGCTTTGCCATACATTATTCTACCTCTTGTAATGTACATTGGCTTAGGGCTTGATTTAAGCAAAAATAACATTGATTTCAAAAAATATTCGTACATCTTTCCTTGTGCTATTATTTTTTCCATTTGGATTAACGATACCATGCAGTACATAGTGGGATCATTAATAGGTAAAACAGCTTTTTCAAAAATTTCTCCCAAAAAAACATGGGAAGGTACAATAGGTGGCTCTATACTTTGTGTGGTAATAATTGGCTTACTAGGATATTTTTTACCAATTGCACAATCATTATCAGTAAAACATTGGATAGTGATAGCATTAATTTGTGCTATTTTTGGGACGCTTGGAGATTTATTAGAAAGTAAAATAAAGCGACTTGCAGGGGTAAAAGATAGTGGTAGCTTTATGCCAGGGCATGGCGGCTTTTTAGATAGGTTTGATTCATTATTGGTAGCTGCACCTATTGTGTGGTTATATGTTCAAATTTTTGTAACCTAATTTTTCAAAATATCCGAAAAAAGTAGTTGCCTCAATTTCATCTACTGAAAATTAATTTTTCAATAATCAATTATCACTTCTATGTAAAGTAGCTTTGATTTGTAATTAAAAAAATAAGCTTATAAAAAACGCCTCGTTTTTTTGAAAACGATGCGTTTTTTGTAAACACAAAGAATTACTCTGTATCTTCTTTTTCTTTTAATAATTTTATCAAGTCCAATGCTTCTGCAACCACATCGCACATTATAGTTATAAGTGAGCCAGGCTTTGCTGTATTATAGGCATGCATAATGGCATCTTTTTCATTTAAAATAATGGTAAGTGGTATTTCTTTACCTTTAACAGAGTTTATACCTTCTACTAATAAGTCCACAATATTTTCTGCTGTGCGTCCACGCAAGTGCTTGTCTTGTCTTATAATAATTTCATCAAAATGCTTTGCAGATATTACGCCAAGTTCTCTTATATCTTCATCTCTTCTATCGCCTGTGCCACTTATAATACCCACTTTTGGTGTGCCATCTAGCTTGCTTACAAAGTCGCAAAGCAACTGTAAGCCAGCAGGGTTATGTGCAAAATCTGCTAAAAATTTAAAGTGTTTAAATTGAAATAAATTTAACCTGCCTGGTGTTTGTGTAGGCGATGGTATAAATGTTTCTAATGCCAATTTAATATCCGTTATTTTAATATTTCTGTATAAATAAGTAGATAAGATGGCTGGTAAAGTATTCATTACATTGTGTAAAGCCTTGCCACCATAGGTTATAGGTATGTTTGATACTTTTTCTACTCTTATTTTCCAAGTACCTTTCATAATGGTTACATAACCATTTTCAAATACAGATGCATAGCCACCTTTTTTGCAATGTGCGATTATACGAGGGTTATTTTCATCCATACTAAAAAGTGCAATATTACATTTTAGATTATCCCTCATGCCATATACCAAATCATCATCTGCATTTAAAATAGCAAACCCATGCTTATACACTGTTTCAGGCACAATAGACTTTACCCTTGCCATTTGTTCCAAACTATCAATACCACCCAAGCCCATATGGTCTGCTGCAACGTTTGTTACAATGGCAATATCACAATTTCTATAAGCCAATCCACTTCTTAATATTCCACCTCTTGCGCTTTCAAGCACTGCAAAATCTACTGTAGGGTCCTTAAGTACAAAGTGTGCAGATGCAGGACCAGTGCAGTCTCCCTTCATCATCATTTGGTTTTGTATGTACACTCCATCACTAGTTGTATAACCTACTTTATAGCCAGCTGTTTTTGCAATATGTGCTACCAAACGGGAGGTAGTGGTTTTACCATTCGTACCTGTAATGGCAATAATTGGTATCAATCCATTATTTTCTTTATTAGGGAAAAGCATATCAATAACTGGCTCTGCTACATTTCTTGCAATACCTTCCGATGGCTCTATGTGCATTCTAAAACCTGGTGCAGCATTTACTTCTAGCACAGCACCACCATTTTCTGCAATGGGTACTTTTAGGTTAGGCGCCATTATATCTATGCCACAAATATCTAGCCCAATAATTTTACTTATTCGCTCTGCCATAAAAATATTGAACGGATGTACCTCATCTGTAACATCGGTAGAAGTGCCGCCAGTACTAAGATTAGCCGTAGGTTTTACATGTACCATTTCTCCCTTTGCAGGAATAGTTTGTAAGGTATATCCTTTATCATCCAACATTTTTTTTGTAAAATCATCGATAGTAATTTGGGTTAATACTTTTTCATGCCCATATCCTCGGCGTTCATCCTTATTGGTTTCTTCTATTAGCCATTGTATGTTATGTACACCATCGCCTGTAACAGCAGCTGGGGTTCGAAGTGCGGCACAAATAAATTTATTGTTGATGCACAATACCCTAAAATCAAAACCAGTGATAAATTTTTCTACAATTACGGTACGACCATATTTTTGTGCAGCTTCTAGAGCTTGTAATGCTTGCTCATAATTTACAATATTAGTGCTAGCACCTTTGCCATGGTTGCCATTTAGCGGTTTAAGAACTACAGGATATCCAATATGGTCAATGGCTTCTTGCAAGCCTTCTTCGCTGCGAATTAAGCTGCCCTTTGGTACTGGTATTTCAGCAGCCTCTAGTAGTCGTTTTGTTTCATCTTTATCACCTGCAATATCTACACCAATACAGCTAGTAGTGCCAGCTATCGTAGCTCTTATGCGTTGTTGGTTTATGCCATAGCCAAGTTGTACAAGGCTACTTTTATTAAGCCTAATAAATGGAATACCACGCTTTGCAGCTTCTTCTACAATGCAGCCTGTGCTTGGCCCTAGCCTAGTTTCTTCTCTAAGTTCTCGCATGGTTTGTATATCTGCCGAAAGCTCATAATCATTACCTGCTATTAATGCTTCACATATTTTAAACGCTGCCTTTGCTGCATAAATACCCACCGCCTCTTCCATATAATTAAACACTACATAATATTCTCCTTCTTTACCTGTACCACGTGTGCGCCCAAAGCCCATGTCCATACCAGCAAGGGTTTGTATTTCTAGTGCTATATGTTCCATTACATGCCCCATCCAAGTACCTTCATCTACCCTCATAAAAAACCCACCTTCACAATCTTCGCTACACCTGTGCGCTTTTAAAGTTGGTAATAATTTTTCTAAGTTTTTTCTAAAACCAACAATCAAGTTGGTAGGCTGTTGTTCCATTTCTTCAAGGTCTAGCTTCATTTGTATAAGTTTGCCTCTGCGAACACTCCAATAGTTAGGGCCTCGTAATGCTTTTATTTCTACAATCTTCATAAGCTGCTATGTTGTTGGTGTAAATAGTATTGTGAAAAAGTAAATTAAGCAATTGTGTTGGTATTACAAAAAAAGGGGGGAATGAGAAGTATTCAAACTATTTTTATTAAGTAAATTAAGGTAGATTTCATTATTAAAAATTAATAATTATTCATTAAGATTTTTAAAACAATTTAATTTCTTCTTTCGTTA